>JBBQXH010000294.1:0-4098 GCA_038209835.1 Gaiellales bacterium
GTCCAGGCTCCTCACGGGTGGTTGCCCCGGCACCCTCCGAGGGCTCCGTCGCTCCGGCTCCCCCGTTCTGGCCCGTACCGCTCGACGAGCCGGGGTCGCCCGACGACCCCGCGACGTCGCCGCCCTCGCTCCCGTCTGCGCCGTCGAGCAGCGCCTGCTGGAGGGCTCGGTTGATGTCGTCCGCTGCGCTCGAGTACGAACGCAGGTCTTCGGGCAGGGCGGCGATCGCTTGCTGATAGCAGTCAGTCGGATACGCACCGTCGATCGTGCCGTTGTCGGACCAGTCCTCGATTATCTGCTGGGCGCAGCCCGAGCCTGCAGAAGCAGAGTTGGCGATGAGTGACCCTAGGACGACGACAAGCACCGCGATCAAGAGCCGCGATGCCGGAGCGCAGGAAGCCGTCGAACGCAGGCTCACAGATTGAGTGTGCCCGAGGTGGACGGGTTGGCGTCGCGATGGCACTAGGTTCAGACCTCCCGACGGGCCGCCGGTCGGTCGCTTCTCGCCTACCTCTCTCGGGTCACGATTGGAGCGCACTACGAACGAACATACCCATCATCCTGCTGTTCGGCACGTTTGGACTTCTCCTCGCGGTGACCATGCTGAGAGGAGGCGCGTCGACCGACGGCATGGTGTTTCCGCTCGGCACGGCTGCACTGGGACTGGTCCTCGCGGCGCTCATCGGAGCGCTCGCGGGCCGAGTGCCGCTGCCGCGCGCCGAGACTCTCGCCTGGGTGGGTATCACGTTGCTCGGCGCTCTGGCTCTCTGGTCGGCTGTCTCGATCGACTGGTCCCTGTCCCCAGAACGCTCGTGGGCCTACGCGAACCGTTTGATCGTCTATCTGCTCTTCCTGGTCGTCGGGCTGTTCGCGGGCGCGTCGACGCGCCGCGCACCTACCTACGCCGCCGCCGGTCTGACGGTCCTCGTTGCGGCAACGGCGGGCTGGGCCCTGGCCTCGAAGATCGCTCCCTCACTCGCCGACGACGGGAGTCCCGTGGCCCGCCTGCGGGAGCCGGTGGGATACTGGAACGGCCTCGCGTTCGTCCTCGCGCTCGGATTGCCGTTGGCGCTCTGGGTCGCGTCGCATCGTTCTCTGCGCCGCCCGATGCGCGCAGCATGCGTAGCGCTGACGACCTCGCTCTTGGTGGCGCTGTTCCTGACCTACTCGCGAAGCGGCCTCCTTGTCGGCGTCGTGGCGGTCGTAGTCTGGCTCGCGCTCGTCCCGAGAAGGCGAGCCGCGGTGGCCGCGCTTCTCTTGGCGCTGGCTGCCGCGGCCGCCGTGTGCACCTTCGCGCTCACGCTTCCCGGCGTCACGGAGGATGCGCAGTCGTATGCGGTGCGCCAGGACGATGGGCGGCTGTTCGGCGTCGTCCTCGGCGGCGCCTTGATCTGCGTGCTGGTGATCGCCTGGTTCGGCTTTCGGCTGGCGGAACGGCTGCCCGAGCGCCTGATCCCGCGACGTATCGAGCGCAGACACCTGCTCGCTTTCTCGGCGACTGTCGGGCTCGGACTCTGCATCGCGGCGTTTGCATCGGGCTGGGCCGTCCGCGAACTACAGGAGTTTGCGAATCCGCCAACGAGGTTGTTGACGCAAGAGGCGAATCGGTTCACGAGCTTGAGCTCGAACAACCGCTGGACGTGGTGGAACGAGGCCTGGACCGCGTTCCGCGACGAGCCGCTCACCGGAAACGGGGCGTCGAGCTTCCCCGTCGTTCATCGCCTTCTCCGCGAGGATCCCCTCACCGTCACGACGCCGCATAGCACGCCGCTGCAGCTGCTCGCCGAGCTCGGAATCGTGGGCGGCCTCATCGGGGTAGTAGGAACCTTGGTCGTGCTTATCGTCCTTGTGCGGCGGGTGCGCCTGCTGTCGGCGCCGATGCGAGCACCGGCGGCTGCGCTCTTCGCCGGCATCGTGGCATACGTCGTTTACGCTGCGATCGACTTTCCACTCGACTTCGTCGCCGTCAGCGTCCCGGTCTTCCTGTGCGCCGGAGTGCTGCTCGCTGAGCCTTCCCGACGCTCGATCGTGGGCGGCCGCATGCGCTGGCTTGGTCTTCTCGCCGCGGCAGCGGCCGCAGGAGCGGTGATCGTGTCGCTCGGAGCACCCTGGCTCTCGAAGCAACGGGTCGAGGAGACGTACGCGCTACTGGCCGATGGACGCCCGGGTGGGGCGCTGGCTGCCGCGGAGTCTGCGCGCGCGCTCAATCCGCTGGCGCTGGAGGCGACCTTCGCCGAGGCGCGAGCACATATCGCCTTGGGCGGATTCGACAGAGCCCGCGAGGTGCTTCTCGACGGCGTGCGGACGCACCCGTTCGACTCGACCGTCTGGGCTGAGCTTGCCCGTTTGGAGCTCGCGGTTCCCGGCCGCGACGAGATCGCAACTGACTACCTCGAGCGCTCGCGCCAGCTGGATCCATTCGGGTCGACCCCCAGAACCTGATGCCCGTTGCCGAGGAGTTCCCGAGCCGGCCGTCACCGGGCCGACACGGCCGAGACCGGTGGTACAGTCGGGCGGTTGTGAGCGTCGACCGGGAGTCGAAGGGGACGATCCCCCTACCGCCGGCTCCGATGCCGGGCAAGAGATCGACTTCAAGCGCGCCGCCAGTACAGCCATGATCGAGGGCAAGACCGTTGCCGTCGTCATTCCCGCGTTGAACGAGGAACGCCTGATCGCCACTACCGTGGCGGGGATCCCTCAGTTCGTGGATCGTGTCATCGTGGTCGACGACGGCTCGACCGACGCGACGGCCGATCGGGCTCGCGAGGCCGACCCGAGAGCGGAGCTGATCCGCCACCACACGAACCTAGGCGTCGGCGCTGCCATCGTCACTGGGTACCAGCAGGCTGCCGAGGAGAGAATCGACGTCACGTGCGTCATGGCCGCAGACGGCCAGATGGATCCGACCGACCTCGAGATGCTCGCGCGTGCCGTCGCCCGGGGCGAGTGCGACTACGCGAAGGCAAACCGGCTCTCCACGGGGCAAGCCTGGAAGGTCATCCCGCGCTCCCGCTACATCGGCAACGCGATCCTCTCGGTGCTGACGAAGATCGCTTCCGGATACTGGCACGTGGCCGACTCCCAATCGGGCTACACGGCGATCGATCTCGAAACGCTCAGGCAGCTCGACATCGAGCGGCTGTATCCGCGGTACGGCTTTCCCAACGACATGCTCGTGCACCTGAACGTCTGGAACCGTCGTGTCCGTGACTATCCCTCGCGCCCGATCTACGGTGTCGGCGAGGAGAGCGGGATCCGGATCCACGCAGTCGTGCCGCGGATCTCCTGGCTCCTGCTCAAGGGGTTCTGCTGGCGGTTGAAGGAGAAGTACGTCATTCGAGACTTACATCCGCTCGTGCTCTTCTATGCGCTCGGGTTCTTCCTCTTCGTCTCGGGCGTCGCCCTGGGAGTCGTGGAGACCGGCTTCCGCATCGCGGGGAACGCCATTCCGACCGCCACGGTGGTGCTGGTGGCGATCCTTCTCATCACGGGGCTGCAGCTCGCCTTGTTCGCCATGTGGTTCGACATGGAGGCGAACAAGGAGCTTCGGTAAGGATTCTGTGAGAAATGTGCTGATCCAGGTGAAGACGCGCCTGAACTCGGCTAGGCTCGGACGCGGGTGAGTTCGAGATGAGCACAGCTGGCATGCGTAGGCTCGCCGCCGCCCTCACCCTTGCCGTCGTCTTCACCCTCCTCGCCGCCGCCTCACCTGCAGGCGCCTCGCCGGGCGTTCAGAAGGGTATGTACGACGAGGCGACCACGCTCTTCTCAGCCTCGAGCGACGGGTTCGACACGCTTGCCAACCTCGGTGTCGACGTGCTCCGGCTCAACCTCTACTGGAATCGCGTCGCCACGACACGGCCCGAGGATGCGGCAGATCCCGCCGATCCAGCGTACGACTGGTCGCTCTACGACCGTGCGCTCGAGCTCGCGCAGCAGCGTGGGATCGAGGTGCTCCTCTCCATCTACGGAACCCCGGGATGGGCGAACGGCGGCAAAGGACAGAATTACGCGCCCACGAGCGCGGGCGCACTGCAGGCTTTCGCACGCGCGGCTGCGCGACGCTACTCGGGGGACTATGCGCCGGAGCCCGGCGAC
>JBBQXH010000295.1:0-4097 GCA_038209835.1 Gaiellales bacterium
CCGCAAGGGAACCTACGAGGGGGTCGATCCCACGGGGCCGGTCTGGTCGATGACCTTTGCCAGCGAGGATGTCGCCCCGGTCATGTTTGCCGCGCCGGCTGATCTCATCGACCTCGAGATCACCGCGGAAGCAGGCGGGGAGAGTGCCGCGACCACAGTCGTCCGGCGCTGGACGGCTCCGGGTGTCATGCAGCGCGAGCTTCGCGGCGAGGGGTTCGTCGGACTTCTCTACGAGCCCGCACTGTCGGGCCCGCGCCACGCCGTCGCGCTCGTCCCCGGGACGACGGGGCCGGAGGCGATGGCGCCGACGGCAGCGCTTCTGGCCTCTCACGGCATGAGTGCGATGGTCGTCGCATACATGGGGCGGGAGGGCCTTCCCCCGACCCTGTGCGAGGTGCCACTCGAGGCGCTCGAAGCCGCCGTCCGGGCGCTGGCTGCTCAGCCGAAGGTCGCTTCGGTCTCACTGCTCTGCGCGTCGGTCGGGTCGGAGGGTGCGCTGTCGATGCTTGCCGGCGAGCCCGACCTCGAAGTCCGGCGCGTGGTCGCTCTCGCCCCGAGCAGCGTCGTCTGGCAGGCGCTCGCAGAAGGTCGGCCATCTGACAAGTCATCCTGGACCCGGAACGGTGAGCCGCTCCCCTACGTCCGCATCCACGGACAGGCGATCGTGCCTGAGTCGATTAAGAACCACCTGCTGAGCCCGTTCTCGCGGCACCCTAGACCGAACGCGCTCCACCTTCGGAACGCGTATTCGCCCGGCTCGGGTGACGTGAAGGCACTCGATGCGGCGGCAATCCCGGTCGAGAAGATCTCGGCGCCGATCCTGTTCGTCACCGGAGACGACGACCAGATGTGGCCCGCGTCGATCATGGCCGTGACGATGATCGAACGGCGTGAACAGGCCGGTCTGACCGGACCGTCATCTTCGCTTCGAGAACGCGGGCCACATCATCCGCCCGCCCGTGACCCCGACGACCGTGACCTGGACGGACCGCCTCTACTCGGGTGGAACGCCAGAGGGTTGCGCGAAGGCGGAGGCAGAGGCCTGGCCCGAGATCCGGGCGTTCCTCAGCGCTCCCTGAAGCGGTAGTGGTTGACGTCGACGACCGGGCGGTAGCCCATCCGCTGGTAGATGCGGTTCGACGTCGGGTTGTCGAGATCTGTGTAGAGGCAGCAGAAGGCCCGGCCCGACTCGAGCAGTCGAGCACTCTGCGCCGCTGTCACAGCTGACGCATAGCCCTGACCACGGTGCTCGGGCGACGTGTAGACCGGACCGATCGACGCGCCTGTCCTCGTCAGGCGGCTCCACACGGCCATCGACACGGGTTCCGGGTCGAGCCACAGGAGGGCGCGGGCTCGCGCGATCGCGTCCGCCGCTGCGGCTCCGGCGTCCGTCGCCTCGCCGGTGAATTCCGCGAAGGCCTGGAACCAGTCGGTGAGGATCACCAGGTCGTCCATTCCGGCCGGACGCGCGCTGCCGCTCACGCTCTCCGGCGGCGTGACCTCCGTGAGCTCGTAGATGCGCTCCCGCCGCCAGATCTCTGGGCGCGCACCTGTCAGGGACTCCCACGCCGAAGCGAACTCGTCGGCCGCCTCCCGGGTACCCGTGACACCCGGGAGCGACAGGCGGCGAGCGGCAAGCGAGGTCGCGAGCGCGCCAGCCGCGCCAGGCCGGCAACGGCTCAGGATCAAGTCGTAGGGAGGCGTTACGAGCGCAGCGCCGACCGGTTCGCCTCCATCGTGGACGAGCCAGAAACCCGGCGGCGTTTCCGCCGGCGCCCACCCGCCGGGTCCCCCCGCGATCAGCCGGGCTGCGACGCCGAGCAGGAGGTTGTGCTCCGCCTCGTGCTGTTCGAGGAAGGGGAAGGCGGCCTCGGCAAACGCGGCGGCGGTCGGGAGCGCGACGACCTCCACGATCCTCTAATACACGTCGCCGGACTTCTCGATCTGCTCGTCCTCGTAGGGCGCTGCGTAGCGCCGGTAGAACTCTTGCTTCACGTTCTCGAGGACACCCGTCGCTCGCGCGATCGAGCCGTAGCGGCGCTCCGGGAGGACTCCGAGGACGAGCTGCGTCACCGCGTAATTGAGGTACCCCTCGAACGAACCGTCTCGCGCTTCGGCCTTCGCACGGATCGTCTGGACTAGGTCGTCGATCGCGCGGTCGAGATCGGGTCTGTCCTCGGGTGCGATGTAGGGCACGGTCGGGCGAGTGTACTCCCGTAGGATTCGCCCCGATGATCAGACTCCAGCACGTCTCGCTTCCGATTCCGCCGGGAGCGCAGGAGCAGGGACGCGAGTTCTACGGCGAAGTTGTCGGCCTGAGTGAGAAGACCCCGCCAGCGGTGCTCGTTCCGAGCGGGGTGGTCTGGTTCGACGCCGGGGACGGCGACCGCGAGCTCCATCTCGTACCGGACCCGGACGGCCTGACGCCAGGGGCCAAGCGGCACTTCTGCTTCGAGGTCGACGATGTGCCCGGCACCCGTGCCCGGTTCGATTCTGCCGGGTTCGAGACATTCGACCAGTCCGTGATCCCGAATCGACCGCGCTTCTTCTGCCGCGATCCCTTTGGCAACCTGATCGAGGTTCTGGCAATCGAGGGGCCCTACAGCTGATGGCCGTGCGAGTCGGCGTCCAGGTGTGGCCGCAGGAGCTCGACTACGCCGAGCTCCGGGCGGCGTGGACGGCGGTTGACGAGTCCGGGGCGGACACGCTCTTCGTCTGGGATCACTTCTACCCGCTCGTCGGCGATTCTGACGGGAAGCACTTCGAGTGCTGGACGCTTCTCGCCGCCATGGCCGAGGTCACCGAGCGCGTCCACTTCGGGCCGCTGGTCACGTGCAACTCCTACCGCAACCCGAACCTGCTCGCCGACATGGCCAGAACGGTCGACCACATCTCGGGCGGCCGCGCAATCCTTGGGATCGGCTCCGGCTGGTTCGAGAAGGACTACGACGAATATGGCTACGCCTTCGGCACGAAGATGAGCCGAACGCACGACCTCGAGGCGAACCTCCCGCTGATCCGCGACCGGCTTGCGAAGCTCAACCCTCTGCCGGTTCGCGGCTCGCTCCCGATCATGATCGGCGGGAAAGGCGAGAAGGTGATGCTCAGGATCGTGGCCGAGTACGCGGACATCTGGAACTCGTTCGGCGATCCCGATACGTTTCGTCACAAGAACGCAGTCCTCGACGAATGGTGCGCGAAGGCCGGACGAGACCCGTCGTCGATCGAGCGCTCCGCCCTGCTCCGAAAGGAGGAGCTTGGCGATCCCGACTCGTTCATCGCGGCTGGGGTGACCCACCTGATGTACTCGACGAGCGGCGCGGAGCTCGACCACGGCCTGCTCGCCGAACTCATTGCCTGGCGCGACGCGCTGCGCTGACGGTCCGGCTACAACGCTGGCCCCCCGCGCGGCTGGCCGGCGTGCGCCCCCCGAACGTCGTCGTCTTCCACTCGGCGAGCGGCGACGTCACCAAGATTCCGGCGGTGCGCGACGCGATGGCGCGGACGGCGAGCGCGAACCCGGGCGCGCTCACAAGCTCGTTCTTCTCGACCGGCAGCCTCGCGTACGTGTCCGGTGTCCGGCATACGACCTTCCAACAGGTCTATCCGCCGGGCCCGACCCGGCTTGACGCGAAGAGCGGCGCAGAGAAGACGCGCGCAGCAGCAGCGAACGGCCTTCCGGCCGGAGTCACCGTCGACGTGACGGGTCATGACCCGCTCGAGGAAGCGAGCAGCGACGGTTCGAGCGGCGGGTCGAGCGTCCTGTTGGAGGCGGTCATCGGTGGGATCGGCGCGCTGATCATCCTCCTCTTCGTCTTCGGGACGCTCCCCGCGGTGCTGATGCCGCTCGTCGTCGCGGTTGCGACGATCCTCAACACGTTCACGCTCGTCTGGGCACTGACCTACATCACGGACGTCTCGATCATCGTGCAGTTCCTGATCGCGCTCGTCGGCCTCGGCGTCGCGATCGACTACGCCCTGCTGATGATCTTCCGCTTCCGCGACGAGCTCCGCGAGGGTAACGAAGTCGAGTCGGCGCTCGTCGAGACGATGACCCACGCAGGGCGCTCGGTGATCCTCTCTCGGGCTCGACGGTG
>JBBQXH010000296.1:0-4069 GCA_038209835.1 Gaiellales bacterium
GGGGAAGATGGCCCGCGACTACCTGGAAGAGATCCTCAATGCGAGCGTCTACGACGTCGCGGTCGAGACACCACTCGACCTCGCACCGAACCTCTCGCGCAGGCTCGGCAACGATTTGCTCCTGAAGCGGGAGGATCTCCAGCCGATCTTCTCGTTCAAGCTGCGGGGCGCCTACAACAAGATGTCGCGCCTCTCGCCCGAGGCGCTCAGGCGGGGCGTGATCACGTCGTCGGCGGGGAATCATGCCCAGGGCGTGGCGCTTGCCGCCCAGCGCCTGCAAACGCCGGCCACCATCGTCATGCCGGTGACGACGCCGCAGATCAAGGTGGACGCGGTCGCTGCACGAGGAGCCCTGGTAGTCCTCGAGGGCGACTCCTACGACGAGGCCTACGCGCACGCGCTTCAGGTGGCGCGAAGGCGGCGGCTCACGTTCGTGCATCCCTACGACGACCCGGACGTCATCGCAGGTCAGGGGACGATCGCGATGGAGATCCTGCGCGAGTGCCGCACGCCGATCCACGCGATCTTCGTGGCGATCGGTGGCGGCGGTCTGATCGCGGGTATCGGCGCCTACGTCAAGCGCCTGCGGCCGGAGATCAAGGTCATCGGGGTCGAGCCGGAGGACTCCGACGCGATGGCGCGCTCGCTACGCGCCGGCCGTCGGGTCACGATCCCGCACGTCGGTCTCTTCGCCGACGGGGTTGCGGTCAAGCAGGTCGGGAAGGAGACGTTCAGGCTGGCCCGAGAGGTCGTCGACGACGTCGTCCTCGTCAACACGGACGAGCTGTGCGCGGCGATCAAGGACGTCTTCGAGGACACCCGGTCGATCGTCGAGCCCTCGGGTGCGCTCGGCGTTGCCGCGGCCAAGCGTTACGTCGCGGAGCACGGCATCCGGGGCGAGACGCTCGTCTCGATCCTCTGCGGCGCCAACATGAACTTCGACCGCCTGCGCTTCATCGCGGAGCGCGCGGAGCTCGGGGAGCAACGCGAGGCGGTGTTCGCAGCGACGATCCGCGAGCGCCCCGGCAGCTTCAAGGCGTTCTGCCGGCTCGTCGGCAAGCGCAACATCACCGAGTTCATCTATCGCTTCTCGGATCCGTCCGAGGCGCATGTCTACGTGGGCGTCGAAGTCAAGAACGTCGCCGAGAAGGACAAGATCCTGGCCGGTCTCGAGCGACACGGGATCAGCACGCTCGATCTGACCGACAACGAGATGGCGAAGCTGCACGTGCGTCACCTCGTGGGAGGACGCGCCCCGCAGGCCCGACACGAGCTCCTCTACCGGTTCGAGTTTCCCGATCGACCCGGTGCCCTCATGCGGTTCCTCGACACGATGAGCGCCGGCTGGAACATCAGCCTCTTTCACTACCGCAACCACGGAGCGGACTACGGCCGCGTGCTCGCGGGGATCCAGGTTCCCCCCGGCGAGATGAGGGCGTTCCGCACGTTTCTGCGGAACCTCGGCTACGCCTACGTGGACGAGACGAAGAACCCCGCGTACACGCTGTTCCTGGACTGACCGGTCGGTAGGCTGAACAGGGTGGCAGACCTCGCCTCGCGGCAGCGCCTGACGCTCGCCGCGACCGTTATCGGATCGTCGCTCGCGTTCATCGACGCGACGGTCGTGATCATTGCGCTGCCCCGGATCGAGCGCGATCTCGATCTCGGCCTGACCGGGCAGCAGTGGGTGTACCTCTCCTACTCGCTCGCGCTTGCCGCGCTCTACCTTCCCGCGGGCGCCGTCGGTGACCGCTTCGGACGGCGGGAAACGTTCATCTGGGGGGTCGTGGGGTTCGCGCTCGCCTCGGTGCTGGCCGGTGCCGCGCCGAACGAAGGGCTGCTCATCCTCGCGCGTGCCCTTCAGGGGCTCGCGGGCGCATTCTTGACGACGAACAGCCTGGCGCTTCTTCGCGCGACGTACGGGCCGCGTTCCGGGCACGCGGTGGGGCTCTGGACGTCGCTGACGGGAGTCGCGACGATTGCAGGGCCGCCGCTGGGAGGTGCGCTCGTCGAGTGGGCTTCGTGGCGCTGGATCTTCTTCATCAACCTGCCGCTCGCCGCGCTGACCGTGCTCCTGGCGCGAGCCGGAAGGTGCCCGGAACTGACGAAGGTGCACGTCGGGAGGCTCGATCTCCCCGGCGCCGCGACGGCCGCGCTCGGGTTCGGAATGCTCACCTACGGCGTCGTCGAGGGGGCCGAGAAGGGATTCGGATCGGTCTGGTGGGCGTTCCCGCTCGCCGTTGGCGCGCTCGTCGCCTTCGTGGCGATCGAACGGCGCGTCGCCGAGCCGCTTCTGCCGTTCGAGCTCTTCCGTCGCCGGAACTTCGCCGCGGCGAACGTCGAGACCTTCCTCGTCTACGCAGCGCTCGGCGGGGTGCTCGTCTACCTGGCGCTCTACCTCCAGTTCCTCGGCTTCACCCCTTTCCAGGCCGGGCTCGCGAACCTTCCCGTCAGCGTCGTCATGATCCTGCTCGCCGCGCGGTTCGGCGGCCTGGCCGACCGGCGCGGACCGCGTCTCTTCCTCACCCTGGGCCCGCTCCTGCTCGCAGGCGGCATCGCGCTCTTCCTGCTGATGGACTCGAAGAGCAGCTTCTGGACCTTCGGGATCCCAGGGCTCGCCCTCTTCTCCTTCGGGCTCGCGTTCCTGGTGGCGCCGATCACGGCCACCGCGCTGTCGTCGGCGCCCAGCGAGTTCGCGGGCATCGCCTCGGGGGTCAACCAGACGGTGTCGCGCCTCGGGCAGTTGCTCGCCGTCGCCGTGATCGGGCTCGTCGTCTCGCTCGTCTTCGACGCCAAGGGCGGCGGCGCCGGAACGCCTCTTGCGACCGATCAGCTCGATCCGGTGTTGCGAGCCGCGTCGATTTCGGGATTTCGGGTCGGGATGCTCGTCGCGATCGGGTGCGCCGTCGCCGGAGCTGTGGTCGCGTGGCTCTGGGTCTCGGATGCGGAGGCGCTGCGCAAGCGCGACGACGCGGTGCCGGCGACCGCAGTCGGGTCCTGACTGGCCGTGAATGAATATTCATTCAGTCTGCGAATGTGGAGTCGTCTCGTGATCGCCTGATCGCCGCTGCGGAACAGGTCTTCGCCAGGCGCGGCATGCACGCCGCGACTGTCGCCGAGATCGCGGAGGCCGCCGGGCGACCGCATCGCCTGGTTCGTTCGGGCGCCCGGGTAAACCGCCGCCGCCTGGCCGGCCTGTTTCTCTTCGGCGTCCTTCGGACGGCGCCGGCTGCTCTCCGACCCTGCACGGATCCGGCCTAAGCTGCAGCGGCTCTGCGCGGTTGGATTCACGCTCGGTCTCCCGATCCAGCTCTTCGCCGCCTATCTCATGGGCTGGCACGACGGCGAGGCGCTCCCGCGTCGGTCTCTCGCTGAGCTACGGCTTCGGGCCGATCCTCAGTGCCGGGGTGATCGCCGCGCTTGCCCTGCTGCCGAGGCGAGGGCTCACGCGGACGGTCGAGGCGGACGGACGAACGAGCCTGACCATCTACCTCGCCGAGTCGATCGTGATGAGCACGCTCGCGGCGGGATACGGCCTCGGTCTCTTCGGGCTGGATGCGCTTCCGGCGACTCTCCTCGCAATCGCGGTTTGGCTCGGGCTCCTTGCCTACGCCTCCGCGTGGATGAAGCGGTTCGCGATCGGCCCGGCAGAGGCCGTCCTGCGAGCGATCACCTACTGGCGCGCGCCAGCGCTTCCACGGCGCGGCCGGCGGTCCTCGAACGAGACTCACGGTAGATTGGCCCGGTGCGAATCGAGGCCGAGCCTGACGACGGGCTGATCGACGGCACTCTCGCCGTACGTGCTCTCGGCGCTCAGCCGAGTTCCGAGGTTGCACTCACCGTTACCTGCATCGACGCCAGCGGGAACCGATGGGAGTCGCGCAACGTCTACGTGGCGGACGCGGACGGAGTCGTCGACACCGTAACGTCTGCACCCCGCAAGGGAACCTACGAGGGGGTCGATCCCACGGGGGCCGGTCTGGTCGATGACCCTTTGCAAGCGAGGCGGTTGCCCCGGTCATGTTCGCCGCGCCGGTGGATCTCATCGACCTCGAGATCACCGCGGAAG
>JBBQXH010000297.1:0-4039 GCA_038209835.1 Gaiellales bacterium
CCGTGTCAGGTGAGGCTCGAGCAAGGCCTCTCCGGTGGGAGCGACGACGGTGCCGCCTGCCGGGAGCGCGCCTACGATCTCGGCCTCGGCGGCGGCAACGGCCTCGATCGTCCCGAAGAGCTCGAGGTGCGCCGGCCCGATCTTCGTGATGACTCCGATCTCGGGCCGGGCGATCGCGCAGAGCTCTGCGACCTGCCCGCGGCCCCGGGTTCCCATCTCTGCGATCACGACCTGGGTGTCGGGCTCGATCCGGGTGAGCGTGAGCGGCAGGCCGATCTCGTTGTTGTGGCTCTGCTCCGCCGCCACCGTCCTTACGTGCGGGCGGCAGAGCGAAGCCAGGATGTCCTTCGTCGACGTCTTTCCGGTGGAGCCGGTGATGGCAACGACTCGGGCATCCGAGCGGTCGCGCACTGCCCGGCCGAGAGCGGCCATCGAAGCATTCGGATCGTCGGGAACGAGCGCGGCCGCGGCACCGGCAGCGAGGGCGTCGTCGACGTGGTCGGCCCCAGCCCGGATCCCGACGAACAGGTCTCCAGGTTTGACGCGGCGGGAGTCGATCTCGAGCCCCGTGATGGCCTCGGCACCCTCCGCGACCTCGAGTCGCCCCGCGCAGAGACGCGAGATCTCCTCGAGGGACAGCGGGATCACGCGGGAGCCTCTGCGCCGAGGCGGCGCAGCGCCTCTCGCGCCTCTTCGCGATCGGAGAACGGCACCGTCCGGCCAGCGAAGGTCTGCCCCGGCTCGTGACCCTTCCCCGCGATCACGACGACGTCGCCGTCGACGGCGAGCCTGATCGCCCGGATGATCGCCTCTCGCCGGTCGGGCTCGACCTCCACAACGCCTCGTTCCTGCGCCGTTCCGACGAGGATCTCGTCGATGATGGCGAGCGGGTCCTCGCCTCTCGGGTTGTCGGAGGTCACGATCACCTCGTCGGCGAGACGGGCCGCGACGCTTCCCATCTCAGGACGTTTCGTCCGGTCGCGCTCCCCCCCGCACCCGAAGACGCAGATGAGCTTCCCGGTGCAGATCGACCGCGCCGACGCGAGAACGTTCTCGAGCGCGTCGGGCGTGTGCGCATAGTCGACGATCACCGCGAACGGCTGTCCTTCGTCGACGGTTTCAAACCGTCCCGGAACGCCCGCGAGATGCTCGACGCCTCGCGCGACCGCGTCGGCTGGAAGGCCGAGAAGCTGTCCCGCCGCAATCGCTCCCAGGACATTCTCCACGTTGAAT
The DNA here is from genome assembly GCA_038209835.1 of Gaiellales bacterium. GTDB lineage: Bacteria > Actinomycetota > Thermoleophilia > Gaiellales > Gaiellaceae > JBBQXH01. The sequence goes on from JBBQXH010000297.1 coordinate 1,234, forward strand.
CGTCCGCTCAGACGCGTCCTGAAGGCGCTCCCGCCGGCATGGAATCGTGCACCGGCCGCCGAGAGCTCGAGCTCCTCCGGACGAATGTCCGCGTCATCGGCGAATCCGAAGGTAACGAGGCGCGAGCCGCGATGGCGGAGCTCGTCTGCGAGGCCGCGACCGAACGGGTCTCCCACGTTGATCGCAGCGGGAGCGAGCGCGCCATCGGCGTCCGGCTCGACGAAGAGGCGACGCTTGGCCTCGAAGTACTCCTCCATCGTGCCGTGGAAGTCGAGGTGGTCGCGCGTCAGGTTCGTGAACACGAGCGCCCGGAAGCGGACGCAGTCGAGCCGGTGCTGCGCGGCTGCGTGCGAGGAGGCCTCCATGGCGCAGCTCCGATCGCCCGCGTCGAGCATCTCGCGAAAGGCCTGCTGGAGGTCGATCGCCTCCGGGGTCGTGTGCTTGACGGGCCGCCGCTCTCCTCCGATGCGGCTCTCGACCGTACCGAGCAGACCCGGCCGCCGTCCGGCAGCTGCCAGGATCGCGAACAGGAGAAACGCCGTCGTCGTCTTCCCGTTCGTGCCGGTGACCGCTGCCACCTCGAGCTGACGGGTCGGGTGCCCGTAGAACGCGTCGGCTGCGGGAGCCATCGCCTCGCGCGCGCTCGGGACGACCAGCTGCGGCACGAGAACGTCGAGCGGCCGCTCCACGACGACTGCGCCGGCCCCGTGGGCGACAGCCTCGTCCGCATGCTCGTGGCCGTCCACAGTCGCACCGGAGACGCAGAAGAAGAGGGATCCCGGGCGCACCTCCCGGCTGTCGAATGCGAGGTCGGTGACAGCGACGGCCGCGCCCGGCCCCGTGCGCGTCGCCCCGATGGCCAGCCTCAGAGTCTCCAGCTCGATGGGGCGGGATTCTATCAACGAGGCCTCCCGGAACCGCTGTCGGGGTGTGCTCGAAAAGTGCACATTTGCTCCACCTTTGTCACACGTCGACTCACACGTGCGCGCTCGTTCCGGATACGCTTGAAGCGGGTGGTGGTTCGGGGTGGCCCCTCGTCTACCCGCCAGCCGTCGAGGCAGCGGACTCGGCTGCGTCGGGTGGGACGTCGAGATACTGGAGCGCGAACTCGGCGATCTTCGCGAACGCCGGCGCGGCTACGGTGCCTCCGTAGATGTCTCCCTGTGGCTCGTCGACGGCAACGAGGATCGCGAGCCTCGGTGCGCGCGCCGGGACGATCCCGACGAACGACGCGACGTATTGCGAGTCGGAGTACCCGCCGCTGGCATCGGGCTTGGCCGCGGTTCCGGTTTTCCCGGCCACGGTGTAGCCGGGAACCTCGGCCTCGATCCCCGTTCCGCCCGACACCACGTCCTGCATCATCTCGATCAGCGCTCGTGCGGTCGGCCTCTTCACGAGCCGGCGCTCCTCGGGCCGCGACGGAGGGGCGTCGCCGACGCGCTCGACGAAATGCGGCTGGAGCCAGACACCGCCGTTCGCGATCGCCGCGTAGACCGAGGCCATCTGCAGAGGCGTCACGGCGATCCCCTGGCCGATGGGAACGTTACCGATCGTGGATCCCGTCCACTTCCGCGGTGGAAGGACGATGCCGGGGCTCTCACCGGGGAAGTCGATCCCCATGGCGTGACCGAAGCCGAAGTGGTCGATCCACCAACCGAGGCGGTCCTTTCCGAGGTTGAGCGCGAGCATCACCGCTCCCACGTTGGATGAACGCGCCAGGATCTGGGTCACGCTCATCGCTTCGGTCTTCCGCTCCTCCGCGTCGTGAATCGTCCGGTCGGCCACCTCGATCTCGGCCGGGAGGGTGAACGTGCTGTACGGGGTCACCATGCCATCGTCGAGTGCGGCGGCGACGGTGACGACCTTGAACGTGGACCCCGGCTCGTACGTGTCGGTCACAGCGCGGGTTCGCACGGTGTCGGCCTTGACGTCCGGGTAGCGATTCGCGTCGAAGCCCGGGTCCTGCGCCAGCGCGAGGACGCCCCCCGTACGTGTGTCGATGACGACCGCCGTGACGCTCTTCGCGCCCCAGGTGGCCTTTGCCTCGCTCATCACCTCCTCGACCCGACCCTGGAGGCGCGCGTCGACCGTGAGAACGACGTCCTTGCCCGGCTCCACCGTCTTCGACTCGACGACGTCGAGGGCCGTTCCAAAGGGATCGCGAACGATGGTCTCCTTCCCGTCCTCGCCCGTGAGGGCGCGGTCGTACTGGAGCTCGAGCCCGGCGAGCCCACGATTGTCGACGCCCGCGTAGCCGACGAGGGACGCTGCTGTGCGCCGCTGCGGATAGATCCGCTTCTCCTCTGAGTAGAAGCCGATCCCGGCCAGCTTCCGCTTCTCGAGCGCCGCTGCTCTCGCCGGGTCGGCCTTACGATCGACGTAGACGAACGTGCGAGAGCGATCCGAGATCGTAGCGAGGACCGATGACTCCTCCAGGCCAAGGGCAGAGGCGATCGCGGCGGCGGCCTCCGCAGGATGGCGAATTTCCTTCGGGTTCGCGTAGACGGTCGTCGCCTCCTCGCCGATCGCCAGCTCGACACCCATGCGATCGAAGATCGTCCCGCGCCGCGCAGGCAGCGTGATCGTCTCGCGCTGCTGGTTCGTCGCGAGCTTCGCGAGATCGGGCGCCCGAACGGCCTGAAGCCACGCGGCGCGCGCGAGCGCGACGACGAAGACGGCGGCGAAGAGCGCCACGAGCAGGCGGATGCGGCGGTTCGACAGCCGCGCCCCCATCGGCTCACCGCCCCTGTCGGTTGAGCTTCAGATACGTCGTCTGGTCGGGTTTCACGAGACCGAGGCCGCCGCC
>JBBQXH010000298.1:0-3995 GCA_038209835.1 Gaiellales bacterium
CCTCGCGCTCTCCCATGGAATCGCACCGGGCGACCAGCTCGACGCGCTGATCTCGACGATCCTCGAAACCTGCAGACGCCACGGTGTCGCGGCCGGGATCCACACTCGCTCGGGAGAGGAGGCCCGCAGGTACGCGGACGCGGGGTTCGTGTTCTGCACAATCGCCACCGATCGAGAGCTTCTCGCTCGCGGCGCGTCGGCCGAGCTCATGACGGCGCTGGGTCGCAAGCCCGACTCGCGCCCGCCGGCCGACCCGACACTGCGCGCGACGGTCTCCTACCTCTCCGGCTAGTGCTCCGTTCCGGAAGTTCGGTGATGATCCTGGCGAGCGAAAAGCACGCCGGGCAAGGACGCAGGGAGCGCCCATATGCCTGTCATATGGGCGCGACCGAGGACGCAGAACGGCGCCGCTTTGCAGCCGCCAGGGCGCGCCGCACTCCCGGAACGGAGCACTAATGCCGACGATACGGGCCGACGCGCTCGAGCGCTCGATCTGTGACGTGCTCCTGGCGGCCGGCTCTCCGCCGGTCGAGGCCGCGATTGTCGCCGAGTCGCTCGTTCTCTCGAACCTCAAGGGCATGGACTCCCACGGCCTGGTACGCGTTACGCAGTACGTGGGCGAGATCGAGTCCGGTCGCACCGTCCCGGATCGGAAGCCAGTCGTGCGGGAGCGCGACGGACGGATCCACGTCGACGGGTGCTGGGGCTTCGGACAGGTGGCTGCCCGCGAGGCCGCGCGCCTCGCTGCCGAACGAGCCCGCGGGGCCGGGGTCTCCCTCGTCACGATGGCGGGGGCGAATCACGTCGGCCGGCTGGGCGAGACCGTCGAGCGTGTTGCGGCCGAGGACTGCCTGGCGATCGCGTTCTGCAACGGAGGGCCGGCCGGTGGCCGCGTCGCCGCCTTCGGAGGCCGCGGGCCACTCTTCGGGACGAACCCGCTCGCGTACGCGATCCCGAACCCTCCCGACGCCCCCGTCGTCGCCGACTTCTCGACGTCGGCGACGGCCGAGGGTCGCGTACGCCTCGCCAACCAGAACGGCCAGCGGGTGCCCGAGGGCTGGATCGTCGACGCCGAGGGCGCTCCCACCGACGACCCGGGGGAGCTCTACGAAGGCGGAGCCATCCTCCCCGCCGGAGGGCACAAGGGGTACGCGCTCTGCCTGCTCGTCGAGATCCTCGGCGGGCTTCTCGCCGGCGCCGGCTGCGCGTCACTCGGTTTCGACCCGGGGAACGGCCTCGTCCTGATCGCGGCTCATCCCGCGCCTGCGGGCGTGGCCGAGGTGGCGAGCGCGGTCCGGGCGTCGCCGCCGGCGCCCGGGTTCGATCGCGTTCGGCTACCGGGCGACCCAGAGGACGAGACCGAGGCACGCCGCCGGGTCGAGGGGATCCCCGTCCCGGACGGGACCTGGGCGGACTTCGTGGCGACCGCCACCCGCTACGGCGTCGCCCTCACGTAGCCGCCGTCGACCTGGATCGCGGCTCCTGTCACGTACGACGCAGCGGGCGAGAGCAGGAAGGCGGCAACCCGGCCGAACTCCGCACCCTCCCCGTACCGGCCGAGTGGGATCGTGCCGCTCGAGCGGGCTCTCACCTGCTCGACCGGAATGCCCTCGGCCACGGCTCGCCGCTCGTCCACGGTGCGCGACCGGTCGGTGTCGATCTTCCCCGGGCCAATGGAGTTGACCCGTACGGATGGGCCCAGCTCGATCGCCAGCGCGTTCACAAGGGCTGCGACCCCGGGCCGCAGGACGTTGGACGTGGCCAGACCGGGAATCGGGACCCGTACCGACGACGAGGTCACGAAGAGGATAGATGCGTCGCCCCGGAGCTCGGGTCGCAGCGCACGCACGAGGCGGATCGGGTTGCCGACGAGCAGGCGAAACGCCATTTCCCAGGCGGAGTCCTCCGTACCGAGCACGTCGCCGGGCGGCGGACCGCCCGAGTTGACGAGGATCCCGTCGATCCCGCCGAGCCCACGCGCTGCGGCGACGACCGCCTCGATTCCCTCGACTGTCTCGAGATCGGCCACGCACGCGACCGCCGCCGGGCCGAGCTCCGCAGCAGCGGCCGCAGGATCGCGCGAGACGACGAGGACGTAGGCGCCCTCCTCGACGAGCGCCTCCGCAACAGACCGTCCCAGCCCCTTGCTGGCGCCGCCGACGATGTAGCTCTTCCCTTCGATTCCGAGCTTCATATGAGGGCTCCGACATGGGTGGCGAACGCCTCGATCTCGGCCACACCGTCGAGCGCTCCGAGCTCGAGGTCATACGTTCGCGTCTCGCCCGGCTCGAGCTCGATCAGCTCGCCGCGCTCTCGCGCGTCGAGACGGCCGGCGGTGCGGTTCGTGCAGGGCTCGATCCCGACGACGTAGGTTCCCTCCCCGAGCATGCGCCACATGAAGTGAAACGGGAGCTGATCCGGCCGGTAGACCTCGTACGCGCCCACTCCGAGCTCCCGATTCACGATTCCGACCGGCACGCGGCCGTCCGACTCAACGGCGTTCTCGTGCTCGAAGACTTGCTCAACAAAACCCGGCGCCGGAGCGTCGAGCGTCGTGTAGCCATCCACAGGATGATCGCCGCGCGGCTCGGCGAACCGCGCCGGCACGAGCACCTCGGAGCCCTCGTCGACGACCGGGAACCCCACGTTGACGTGGTAGAGGAGCATGTGGGGCGTCCTGTCCCAGCCGACGTTCTCGACGACGTCGTGGATCGTCAGGCGCGATTCGCCCACACGCGCCTCGATGCGGCGCCGAAGGATCAGGTGCTCGCCGAAGACGGCCGCCTATAGCGTCTCTCCCTCGGCCCAGAGGACGCACTCGTCGCCGTCCCATCGCTCGCCATACCCGGCAAGACGGGCTGGGCGGTTCGAGAAGCGCCCGTGGAGCGGGAACTCCTCGGTCTGCTTGGGCGGGTAGTGGTACTGAGTGGCCGTGTCCTTCGCCATGAAGAGGGTGTGGTCGATCCCGCAGGTGGTGAGAAAGCCCCCGCCCCAGTTCCGCATGAAGCCGAGATCCCTCCACTCGTAGTACCAGGGCCCGGAGAAGCCCACGCCGGAGTCCCAGGCGAGCGACCGTCCCGCCAGCTCGCAACGCCCGATGTCAAAGGCCCGATCGACGAGGACGTCGAAGGCGAAGCCCGTGCCCGTTCGGAACTCGAGCACGCGAACCCCTCGCTCGGCACCGTCGCCGAGCTCCACGAGGCGTACCCCCGCGACCTGTCCGAGCCGCCCGACACGGCGGAGGAGCTCGGGCCGGGAGCGCGCCTGTCCGTAGAGATCGGGCACGGGCTGGAACTTACCTACGAGGCTGCCGACTCGCCGACGGCACGCGACGCCGGGCCGGCCGCGCCGTACGCCGAGTACCCGCCGTCGACGACGAGCGTCTGGCCGGTGACGAAGCCCGCATCGGGGGAAGCCAGCAGGACGACTGCACGGGCGACGTCGTCCGGGTCGGCAAGACGCCCTGCCGGGATACGGTCGACGACCTCCTGCTCGTCGAGGATCCCGTCGCGCATCGCCGCCTCGACCATCCGGGTCCGAACGGGCCCGGGCTCGACGGCGTTGACGCGAACTCCGCGCCCGGCCCACTCGACGCCGAGAACCCTCGTCAGACCGACGACCCCGGCCTTGGCCGCGCCATAGGCGGCACGGCCGGGCACGCCGACCTCGGCGCCCGTGACCGAGGCTATGTTGACGATGACTCCGCGCCCCGCCTCGAGCATCCTTTCGCCGACGATCTGACAGCACCGGAACACGCCTGTGAGGTTCACGTCCAGGACGAGCGACCAGTCGTCCTCGCTCAGGCCCTCGGCAGGTGCGATCCGATTCACCGCCGCGTTGTTCACGAGGATCGTCGGCCTCCCGAGCGTTCGCTCGATCTCCTCGACGGCCTTCTCGATGGAGGAGCGATCGCGAACGTCGAGCTGGATCGGCGCGCTCGCGAGCCCGGTGCGGGCAACCCGGGCTCCCTCGCGTTCGAGCGCATCGGCGATCGC
>JBBQXH010000299.1:0-3991 GCA_038209835.1 Gaiellales bacterium
GTCGGGATGTTCTCGAAGAGGGGCCACCACGAGTGACCGTCCATCCCGTCGCCGATCGGTCTGCCCGGGATGCCGCCGTACAGGATCTCCATCGAGTAGAAGAACTCCCCCTGGCGATCCCAGCCCGAGTAGAGCATGTACGGGCTCGTCCCGTAGCCGGACGCCGTATTCAGCTCAGGCGCGTTCTTGCAGAGCGCGCCGCCGAGGACGTCGAAGAGCCGCGCGAGCGCGTGGGTGCGGCAGCCGAGCGCCGACGGGAAGCGCGGCCGGAGCAGGCTTCCCTCGGGCATGACGACGTGAAGTAGCGGGTAGAAGCCGTCGTTGAAGAGGATCTGGGGATCGTTGACCATGATCAGATAGATCCCGATGAACATCTTGAACATGCCCTCGGAGAGGTAGAAGTTGATCGGGCCAAGAGCCTGCGGATCGGTGCCCGTCCAGTCGAAGAAGGCGTGGTCGCCCTCGCGCCAGATCGTGAGCTTCATCTTGAACGGCCCGTTGCCGAGGCCGTCGTCGTCGATGTAGTCCTCGAACGACTGCGGCTCCTCCGGGATCGCAACCTGGATCAGGAACCGCATCGCCTCGTATGTCCGGTCGAGGAGCGCCTGGAGCGCCGCGAGGTAGACGTCCTTGCCGAAACGCTCGCAGAGCTCGACGACCCGCTTCTCTCCGGCGCGGCAGCCCGCCACGATCGCGAAGAGATCCGCCCGGTTCATCTCCGGGAGCCGCATGTTGTTGAAGATCAGCTTGAGGACGTCATTCTGGGGCTCGCCCCGCTCGATGATCTTGAGCGGCGGGATGATCAGGCCCTCCTCGAAGATCGTCTTCGCACCGGTGGGAAGCGAGCCGGGGAGCGGCCCGCCGCAGTCCATCTGGTGGCCGAACTGGGATGACCAGCCGACGAGCTCGCCGTCGGAGAAGATCGGCACGAGGACGAGCCAGTCGTTCGTGTGTGAGATGGAGGCCGAGCATTTGAACGGGTCGGACGTGAGGATCACGTCGCCCGGATAGATCCCCCGGTCCCAGTCCTCCATCATCTCGTTGATGTAGGCGCCGAACTGACCGACGACCATGCGGCCGCGAGGGTCGGTGATCATCGGGAACTCGTCGTGCTGCTCGCGGATCACCGGGCTCATCGCCGAGCGGAAGAGCACCGCGTCCATCTCGAAACGCGCGCTCTTCAGCGCACCTTCGATGATGTCGAGCGTGACAGGATCGACCTCGAGGTCGGGGATCTCGGCGATCCGCAGTTCTTCGGTGGTTGCCATGACCCTCTCTCCTACGCCTGGGGGTTGATGAGGATATTGAAGTTGACGTCGATCGACGCCTCGTAGCCCGGTAGGACGACGGTTGTCGCGTCGAACTCGGTGACGATCGCCGGCCCCGCGAACCGCATACCCGGCGCGAGCTTCGTCCGATCGTAGATCTTCGTCTGCAGCTGTTCTCCCTCGAACACGATCTCGTGCTCCTCGGCGACCGCGCCAGTCGCGTCTTCTGCTCCGGATGCACCGACCGGGAGCTCGGGCTTCGGCACCGCGCCGAACCCGACCGCGCGCAGGTTGACGATCTCCGCCCGCGTGTCGTGCATTCGGAAGCCGTAGAGCTGCTCGTGCAACCCGTTGAAGCGCTCATCGAGATCGGCGAGACCGTTCGCACGAACGTCGGCCGGGTCGATCGCCACCGGAATCTCGTAGCCCTGGCCCCGGTAGCGCATGTCGGCCGCGAAGGAGAGGCTCCGCGCCTCCTCGGCGATTCCCTCGCCGTCGAGCCAGTTCACCGCCCGCTCGCCCAGCTCGTCGAGGATCGTGCTCACCTCGGTCGGGTCGGCGTCCGACAGAACGCGGATGTACGTGCGGGCGAACTCATCGCGGAAGTCGGCGACGAGATCGCCGATCGCACAGAGGAGGCCCGGCGCGGGAGGCACGAGCACCGGAAACGAGCCCATGATCTTCGCCACGGCGTTCGCGTGGAGCGGCCCCGCGCCGCCGTAGGCAACGAGCGCGAAGTCGCGCGGGTCGTGTCCGCGCTGGACGGACACGAGGCGAAGCGCGCCGGCCATGTTCTCGTTGACGATGGCGAGAATCCCCTCGGCGGCGGCCTCGACGGACGGAAGCCCCATGGCGTCGGCAACGGTCTGCACGGCCGTCCTGGCCGCCTCGACGTCGAGCTCCATCTCGCCGCCGAGGAGCCGTGGCGGCAGATGGCCGAGGACGACGTTCGCGTCGGTGACCGTCGGCTCGGTGCCGCCCTTTCCGTAGGCCGCCGGCCCGGGGTCGGCGCCCGCGGACTGCGGGCCAACACGCAGGGCCTTCGTCAGCTCCGGCACATGGGCAATCGAGCCGCCACCGGCCCCGACCGTGTGCACGTTCACCGACGGCACCTTGATCCGGAAATGGCTGATCGTTGTCTCACGGCCGATCGTCGGTTGCCCGTTCTGACAGAGGGCCACGTCCGTCGACGTCCCTCCCATGTCGAAGGTCAGGATGTCGTCGAACCCCGCCTTCCTGGCGACGAAGAGCCCACCTGCCACCCCTCCGGACGGGCCGGAGAGGATCCCGTAGATCGGGTTCCTCGCCGCCTCCTTGGTGGTCATGAGCCCGGCATCCGACCGCAGGATGTTGACCTCGGCTTTGGCGCCGACCGAGGCGAGCTGGGACTGAAGCTGCTCGATGTACGACGCCACCTTCGGGCGCACGTACGAGTTCATGCACGCGGTGAGCGTCCGCTCGTACTCGCGAAACTCCGGGAGCACCTCCGACGAGAGCGTGACCGGGAACCCCGGGTAGAGGCGCTCGACGATCGCTCCGATCTGCTTCTCGTGCTCGCCCGAGACGTAGGAGTTCACGAGACCGACAGTGAGCGACTCGACGCCCGAGTCGACGAGCTCGCGAACGATCTCCTCCACCTGCGCCTCGTCGACGGGAACCACCGTGTTGCCGCGCGCGTCCATGCGCTCGACCGCCTCACGGGTGTCCGAGAGGAGTGCCGGCGGATCGGGCTTCTGCATGATGATCCAGCCCGCGAGCGGCCCGGGCGTCTGCGAACGCGCGAGATGCAGGATCTGCTTGAACCCAATCGTGGTGATCAGCCCGACGCGCGCGCCCTTCGATTCGAGCACGGCGTTCGTCGCAACCGTCGTGCCGTGAAGGATGTTGCGCAGGTCAGCGACGTCGATTCCCGCCTCGTCGCAGATGCGGCGCACGCCGACGAGGACCCCCTCCGATGGATCTAAGGGTGTCGTAGGGGTCTTCACGCGGTACTGACCACCGCCGTTTCCGTCGCTCACGAGGAACAGGTCGGTGAACGTGCCCCCGACGTCCACTCCCAGCCTGTACGCCATTCGTTGTCCTTTCTCTGATACGCCGTTTACGCCGGCTGACCCGGCACGGCTGACGCCTTCGGCGCCGTTGCGTGCCCACCCGCGACCGGAGAAAATACTCCAGCGCGATAGACCTGGCCCTCGAGCTGCCGCCCGAGGATGCCCTCGAGCCATTCCGCGACCCCGATCAGCTCGTCGAGGTCGATGCCTGTGTCGATCCCCTCGCCGTGGAGGAGGTAGACGAGATCCTCGGTGCAGATGTTCCCCGTGGCGCGCGGCGCGAACGGACAGCCGCCGATGCCCCCGACCGATGCGTCGAGCACGGTCGCACCCGCCTCGACGGCAGTGAACGCGTTTGCGAAACCTGTGTTGCGCGTGTTGTGGAGATGCACGGCGATCGGCCGTCCGAGCGTCGTTGCGTCTCCGACCAAGCGGCGAACCTGGCTGGGAACGCCCACCCCGATCGTGTCTGCGAAGACGATCTCGTCCGCGCCTGAAGCGGCGACGCGGCCGGCGATCTCGAGGATGCGGCCGGGATCGACCGCCCCTTCGAACGGGCATCCGAAGGATGCGCCGATCGTCACCGTCGCGCGAATCCCGTCATCGTGCGCACGCGCGACGATTCGCTCGGCCGCCACGAGCGAGTCTTCGACCGAAGCATTGGAGTTCCGC
>JBBQXH010000300.1:0-3988 GCA_038209835.1 Gaiellales bacterium
GACATCCCGTTCTGCGACTTCGGCGCCGTCATCGACCCGCCGAGCGCCGACGTGACAGCCCATGTGGTGGAGCTCCTCGCGCGGGTGGGCGGCTACGACCGCGCAGTCGAGCGGGGCGTCGCGTATCTGGTGGAAGAACAGCTCGAGGACGGCTCCTGGTTCGGGCGCTGGGGCGTGAACTACATTTACGGCACCGGTGCGGCGTTGCCGGCGCTCGAAGCCGCCGGCATTGCGCACGATCATCCGTCGATGTCACGCGCCGTCGCGTGGCTCGAGGGTCGTCAGAACAGCGATGGCGGTTTCGGCGAGGACTGTCGCTCGTACGACACCGGGGATGCGGGAGTTCGTTGGCGCGGCCGTGGCGTCTCCACAGCAAGTCAGACTGCGTGGGCGCTAACCGGATTGGTCGCGGCGGGAGCGGCGCGTAAGCCGGCGGCAGCGAGTGCGGTGGCCTGGCTGTGCCGGAACCAGCGAGAGGATGGAGATTGGGACGAGGAGCACTTCACGGGTACCGGGTTCCCGCGCGACTTCCTCATCCGGTACCACCTGTACCGCATCGTCTGGCCGATGATCGCGCTCGGGCGCTACCGCGAGGCGATCCGATGATCGCGTACGTCACCGGAGCCACCGGCTTCATCGGATCGCACGTCGTTCGCGAGCTCGTCGAGCGCGGTGCGGAGGTGCGCACTCAACGAGTCGATCTCCTCGATCCGCCGGGCCTGGAGCGGGCGCTCGACGGCTGTGACGCCGTCGTGCACGTCGCTGCTCTCTACAGCTACGACGCGGATCCGGAGATGATCGAGCGTGTCAACGTCGAAGGGACTCAGAACGTGATCGAGGCCTGCATCCGGAGAGGCGTACGCCGCCTCGTGTACACGAGCACGGCCGGAACGTGCGGGCCCGTGCCCGGCCGGGAGGCGACCGAGGCGGACGAGCCTCCCGCCTGGGAGCTCCGCGTGCCCTACAAGCGCACCAAGCTCGCGGCCGAGCGGGTTGTGCTCGCGGCGTCGAGCGATGGGCTCGACGCGGTCGTCGTGAACCCGACCACCCCGATCGGGGAAGGCGACACGAGGCCGACGCCGACTGGTCGCATGATCGCCGGCGTCGCGTGCGGAAAGATCCGGGGATACGTCGCGACCACCGGATTGAATGTGGTCGATGTGCGGGATGTCGCGCGCGGTCACGCGCTCGCGCTCGAGCACGGCGAGCGGGGTGAGCGCTACCTGCTCGGAGGTGTGAACCTGTCGCTCGAGGAGCTGTTCGCCTCGATCGCAGACCTCGCGCATCGGCCGCGCCCGACGCTCCGGATTCCCTACGGAGCGGTGGTGGCCGCATCGCGACTCGGCCTCGCGAATCGAGATGAAGTCACCCTCGCCCGCCTGCCGATGTATTTTTCCTCTGACAAAGCGCAAGAGAGGCTCGGCTACCAGCCGGGTCCTGTGACGCCCGCCCTCGCGCGGGCGGTGCAAGAGGCCTCGACCGTCAACGGGAAGGGAGGAGCATGAAGTTTCCGCTACGCAGCACCGTGCAGATCGGTCGCTATGTCGCGTCCCAGAAGAGCGAGGAGCGTTATCCGCTCGTCCTCATGCTCGAGCCGACCCTCGGCTGCAACATCGCGTGCATCGGCTGCGGGAAGATCCGCGAGTACGAATCGAACAAGGCTCGCCTCAGCGTCGAGGAATGTCTCGACTCCGGAGCGCAATGCAGGGCGCCGGTTGTCTCGATCTGCGGCGGCGAGCCGTTGATCTACAAGGGCATCGAGGACGTCGTCGCCGGCTTCCTCGACATGAAGAAGAACATCCAGCTCTGCACCAACGCTCTTCGGCTCGAGGAGATGCTCGACAAGTTCAAGCCGAACCCACGCCTGACGTGGGTCATCCACCTCGACGGCATGCGCGAGATCCACGACTACGTCTGCGACTACCCGGGCCTCTGGGAGATCGCGATCAGCGCCATCAAGGCGGCACGTGCCGCCGGCTTCCGCGTGACCACCAACACGACGACCTTCAAGGAGACGCAGGTCGACGACGTCATCGAGATGATGGGCTATCTGACGAAAGACGTTGGCATCGACGGGATGCTCGTTGCGCCCGGATATCAGTACTCCCAGATCGACCCGAACCTCACGATGACCCGCGCCGAGCACGAGGAGAAGTTCCGAGCGATCCGCGCGGCGGTGCGCAAGAACGGCTACCGATGGCTCGCGAGCCCCGTGTATCAGGACTTCCTGACCGGCGAGCGCGAGTTGCCGTGTACGCCGTGGGGCTCGGTCACTCGCAATCCCTATGGCTGGAAGGGCCCCTGCTACCTCCTGACGGACGCGATCTTCCCGAGCTATGACGCGCTCATCGACGGGATGGAATGGGAACGCTACGGCCCAGGAAACGATCCGCGTTGCGAGCACTGCGGCATCCACTGCGGGTTCGAGCCGTCGGCCACACTTGCCACGACTGCGAGCCTCAAGCAGACGGTGCGGAGCCTCGCGTGGACGCTGCGGTAGCCGACGAGCCGCTCACTCTCGCCTGTGCGCTCGAGGTCGAGGAGCGCGCTGCCCGAAAGGGTGGGGCACACGCGGTCCGAGTCGGGATGGGGGCGTCTCGCTCGCTCCCGGACGGGCCGCTCGTGAGCTTCGGTCTGGCCGGCGCGCTCGTGTCCGGCTTGCCGGAGGGAACGGTGATCAGCGCGACACGAGTCGTGGACGAGGCGGGTTTGGTCCTCTGGGAGGGCAACCCGGTCGACATCCCGGGAGCCCGTCCTGCTGTCATCTGCGGTGCCGGTCGCGTTGTCGACGCACCCGCGGAGCGAGCTCTGCTTGCGCAGGAATGCGGAGCCGTCGCGGTCGACATGGAGAGCGCAGCGCTCGCGCGCACCGGCCGGCTCGCGGGCGCGGTTCGGGCGATCTCGGATTCGCCCGATCAAACCGTCGGCCGCCTCGCCCGCGCCTCGACGACGGACGGCGAGGTGGCCTGGGGCACAGTGATCGGCGCCGCGCTAACCGAGCCTCGGCGCGCCCTTCGGGCTGCCCGCGGAGCCAGGAAGGCTCTCGCCTCGCTGGAGCAGGCCGCCGCGGCGCTTGCGCCGGGCGCCTCCCGATGAGCAAACGCGTTCTCATCGCCGCTCCGCGTAGCTTCTGCGCCGGCGTCGTGCGTGCGATCGACATCGTCGAGAAGCTGCTCGAGACGCACGGCCCTCCGGTGTACGTTCGGCATGAGATCGTCCATAACGTGCACGTCGTCCGCGACCTCGAGGAGCGAGGGGCGATCTTCGTCGAGACCGAGCAGGAAGTGCCCGAGGGAGCGCTGGTGGTGCTCTCGGCGCACGGCGTAGCGCCGCAGGTTTACCGGAACTGCGGCGAGCGCAAGCTCGAGGTGATCGACGCGACCTGCCCGCTCGTCTCGAAAGTCCACGCCGAAGCCAGGCGCTACGCAGCGCGTGGCCTGACGATCGCTCTCGTCGGGCACGCCGGTCATGAAGAGGTCGTCGGGACGATGGGCGAGGCATCTGACTCCATCGTCCTCGTCGAGACCGCCGAGGACGTCGAAGCTCTCGAGGTTGGCGACGATCAGCAGGTCGCGTACCTGACGCAGACGACGCTGTCGGTCGACGACACCGCCGGGGTGGTCGACGCGCTGCGCGACCGGTTCCCCGATCTGGTCGGGCCACCGTCCGCCGACATCTGCTACGCGACCCAGAATCGTCAGGATGCGGTCAAGAAGATCTGTGAGCAGGCGACGCTCGTGCTCGTCGTCGGCTCGAAGACGAGCTCCAACGCCAACCGGCTCGTCGAGGTCGCGAAGACCTGCGGAGCGGACGCGTACCTGATCGACGACGAAGGCGATCTCGACGTCGCTTGGCTCGAAGGCCACGAGGCTGTTGGCCTGACCGCCGGCGCCTCCTCACCCGAGCTCTTCGTCGACCAGGTTGCCGACCGGCTCGCCGAGCTCGGGTTCGATGAGCGCGAAGAAGTCGAGCTCACTCGCGAGGACGT
>JBBQXH010000301.1:0-3976 GCA_038209835.1 Gaiellales bacterium
GGCGGTTCAAGGTCTACATCCTCGACGAGGCGCACCAGCTCACCGACGCCGCCTTCAACGCACTCCTCAAGCTGATCGAGGAGCCTCCGCCCCACCTCGTGTTCATCTTCTGCACGACGGACGTCGGGAAGATGCTCGCGACCGTGCGGTCGCGGTGCCAGACGTTCCTGTTCCAGCGCCCCAGGCTCGCCGAGCTGACACGACTGCTGCGCCGAGTTGCCGACGGCGAGCGAATCGACACGCCCGAGGCGGCTCTCGCCCTGATCGCTCGGAATGCGCGGGGAAGCTTCCGCGACGCGGTCTCGACACTCGACCAGATCGCCGCGGCGACGCAAGGAAAGGTCACCGTGGGCGCGGTCCTCGAGCTTCTGGGCTCGGTCGAGGAGGAGGCGCTGTTTCGCATCTGCGACCTCGTGATCGACCACGACGCGGCCGGCGCCCTCCAGTTCGTCGAGGAGCTCGCCGAAAAGGGACAGGACCTCGGTCGTCTCGTCGGCGACCTGCTCGAGCACCTCCGCCACATCCTGCTCGTCCAGCATATGGGCGAGCCGCCGGACTCGCTCCCGGTGACCGAGGAGACGCGGGAACGCCTGCTTGCACAGGCGAACCAGCTCGGCCAGGTCGAGGTCGTGCGCCTCATCGACCTGCTCGCCCTGGCGGTCGACGAGATCCGGGAGGGCGGAGATCCTCGACTGCCGCTCGAGCTCGCCCTCGTGAAGGTGACGCGTCCGCAGGCGGATCTCTCTCGCGAAGCGCTTCTGCTGCGTCTCGAGCAACTCGAGGCCCGCCCGCGCGCCCACGCTCCGGAGCCGACGACTCCGACGGTCGCTCCAGGACCGGTCGCCACGACTCTGCCCGAACCCGCCGAGGCGGGAGGCTCGCTGCCCCCGCTCGAGCTCGAGCAGATCCGCGAGCAATGGCGCCAGGTCGTCCTTCCGGCGGTCGAGGATCGATCGATCCCGATTGCAACGATGCTCGCCGAGGCCCAGCCGATCGAGCTCGCGGACTCCCGACTCGTGATCGAATTCCCCGCGTACGCGGCGTTTCATCGAAACCTCGCGGAGGAGCCGAAGAACATGACGATTCTCACGGAGGTCCTGCTCGAGGTGACAGGCCGGCGGCTCCAACCGTCATTCGTGGTCGGCGAGGCAACGCAGGCGGGAGAGGATGCCGACCCTGAAGGCGAGCCCGAGAGCGAAGAGGACATCGTGTCGCTCCTCAAGAACACGTTCGACGCCCGCGAACTGGAGGAACACAACTCATGAAGATGGACATGAACAAGATGCTCCAGCAGGTGCAGGAGATGCAGGCCCAGATGGCCAAGGCACAGGAGGAGCTCGCGAACGAGGTCGTCGAGTCCTCAGCCGGCGGCGGAATGGTGCGCGTCAAGGCGACCGGCGCCGGCGACATCGTCGAGATCAAGATCGCGCCCGAGGCGATCGACCCGGAGGATCCCGAGATGCTCGAGGATCTCGTCCTCGCCGCCGTCAACGAGGCTCTGCGCAACGCGCAGGATCTGATGCAGTCGAAGCTCGGCGGAGCGATGGGCGGTGCGGGCGGGCTCGGCGGCCTGGGCCTGCCGGGGATGTAGAGGAACCCGACCCGTACGATGCGGGTGTGTACAGCCCCGTCGTCGACAACCTGATCTCCCAGCTGACCCGATTCCCGGGTATCGGCACGCGAACAGCGCAGCGGCTCGCCTTCCACATCCTGCGTACGCCGAAGGACGAGGCGATCGCCCTCGCTGATGCGATCCGTGAGGCGAAAGAGCGCATCGGCTTCTGCCGCGAGTGCGGAAACCTGACCGAGGAACCCGTTTGCCCTATCTGCCTCGATACGAGACGCGACCGCTCGGTCGTCTGTGTCGTCGAGCAGCCGGCAGACCTCTGGTCGCTCGAGCGAACCCGCGAGTTCCGAGGCGTCTACCACGTCCTCGGAGGCGCTCTTTCTCCGCTCGACGGCATCGACCCGGAGGACATTCGAATCGATCAGTTGCTTGCGCGGGTCGAACGGAACGGCATCGAGGAGGTCGTGCTCGCCACGAACCCGACGATGACGGGGGAGGCGACGGCCGCGTTCATCGCGGAGCAGCTCCGCGGGCGTACCCGCGTGACGCGGCTCGCGAGCGGGCTCCCCGTGGGAAGCGACCTCGAGTACGCGGACGAGGTAACGCTCGGAAGGGCGCTTTCCGGGCGCCGCGAAATGTGAGGTCAGCGGCATGACCAACGTCTACGAGCATGAGACGGTGCCCGAGGTCGGGGCCGACGATCGTCCGTCGAGCGGAGTCGTGGTGATGAAGTTCGGCGGCACGTCGGTAGGAGACGCTGACCGGATCAAGCGCGTGGCCGCTCGCCTCGTCGCAGCCCGCCAGGCGGGTGCCGGCGTCGTCGGCGTCGTGTCCGCGATGGGACAGACGACCGACGAGTTAATCGGGTTGGCGCACCGCGTGTCGACGAGCCCGGATCCGCGCGAGCTCGACATGCTGCTGACTGTCGGAGAGCGGATCTCGTGCGCGCTCGTCGCGATGGCGATCAACGACCTCGGTCGCGAGGCGGTCTCGCTCGCCGGATCCCAGGCCGGGATCGTCACCGACACCGCCCACGGCAAGGCGAAGATCGTCGAGGTTCGCGCCCGGCGGATTCACGAGGCCCTCGCCGAGGGTCGGATCGTGCTCGTCGCGGGCTTCCAGGGCGTCTCGACGGATCTCGCGATCACGACGCTCGGCCGTGGCGGTACCGACGCCACCGCGGTGGCGCTCTGCGCCGCCCTCGACGCCAACGCATGCGAGATCTACACGGACGTCGAGGGGGTCTTCACGGCAGACCCGCGGATCGTTCCTGGTGCGCGCAGACGCTCGGCGGTCACGTACGAGGAGATGCTCGAGATGGCTGCCTCTGGGGCGAGCGTGCTTCAGCTACGCTCCGTCGAGCTGGCGCGGAACCACGGCGTCAGGTTGCATGTGCGCTCGACCTTCAGCGACGAGCCCGGCACGTGGATCATGGAGGACGACGAGCGTATGGAAAGAGCGATCATCTCGGCTGTGACGCACACCTTCGAAGAGGCGGTGTACCGCGTGCACGGTGCGGGGCCCGCCGATCTCTGCTCGGCGCTCGCCGACAGCCAGGTGAACGTCGACACGATCATCCAGACGAGTGCCGACGTTCTCGTCTTCTCGGCTCCGCTCGAGGATCGCGCCACCACCGCCGCGACGCTCGATGCGCTCGGAGCCTCGTGGTCTGAACACGACGATCTCGGAAAGGTCAGCGTCATCGGCGCGGGCATGAAGAGCCATCCCGGCATTGCCGCGCGCACCTTCACGACGCTCCGCGAGCTCGGAGTCGAACCGCAGTTCATCTCGACGTCTCCGATCAAGATCGCGTTCTACGTGCCCCACGGCGACGTCGAGCGCGCGGTCCAGACCCTGCACGCGGCCTTCGACCTCGGGAACGCCTCCGATGGCTAAGAACTCATTGCAGGACGAAGCCTTGAGTCGCCGGAACGCGCTGGGCGGGCACGCTGCGGCGTCCTCGGTCGCCCCGATACGTCTCGTATCGGGGCTCCCTGCGTTCTTGCACCGCACCCACCCATCACGCCCCGGCAACGAAACGTCGTGCTGCAATGAGTTCTGATCCCCGGATCGGAGTCGTGGGCGCAACGGGCGCGGTGGGCACGATCACGCTCGAGCTGCTCGCGGAGCGCGGCTTCCGCAACGTCCGGGCCTTCGCCAGCGCACGATCGGCCGGCAATCGCGTTCGGTACGGCGAAAGGGAACTCGTCGTCGAGGAGGCGACCCCGGAGACCCTCGCGGCCGGGGATCTCGATCTGTGCTTCTTCTCGGTGGGGACTACGACGAGCCAGGAACTCGTCCCGCACGCCGTCGAAGGCGGCGCCGTGGCGATCGACAAGTCAGATGCCTATCGCCTGACGGACGGCGTCCCGCTCGTCGTCGCCGGCGTCAACGACGGCGTGCTGAACG
>JBBQXH010000302.1:0-3945 GCA_038209835.1 Gaiellales bacterium
GGCTCAGGTCGTTGACCGGCTTGCGAAGCCCCTGCAACACGGGCCCGATCGCAACCGCATTCGCCGAGCGCTGGACGGCCTTGTACGCGACGTTTCCCGTGTCGAGGTCGGGGAACACGAAGACGGTGGCCTGACCGGCAACGTCGCTGTCGGGAAGCTTGAGCTTCGCAACGCTCGCGTCGACTGCCGCGTCGTACTGGATCGGGCCCTCGATCATCAGATCGGGCCGCCGCTCGCGAACGATCTCGGTCGCGGCGCGGACGGCGTCGACATCCGGGCCTCGACCCGACTCCCCGGTCGAGTAAGAGAGCATCGCGATCCGCGGCTCCACGCCGAACCTCGCCGCCGTCTCAGCCGAGCTGATCGCGATGTCTGCGAGCTGCGCGCTGTCGGGCTTCGGGTTTACCGCGCAGTCGCCGTAGACGAGCACCCGGTCGGCCAGACACATGAGGAAGACGCTCGAGACGACGGACACGCCCTCTCGCGCACGAATGATCTCGAAAGCGGGGCGGATCGTATCCCCCGTCGTGTGGGCGGCCCCGGACACCATCCCGTCGACCGCCCCGGTCTGAACGCCCATCGTCCCGTAGTAGCTCGGATCGCCCAACATGTCGAAGGCGAGCTCTTCCGTGACTCCCCGGTGTTTGCGGAGCTCGAAGTACAGGGCCGCATAATCTTCCCGGGCCGGCGAGCTCAGCGGATCCACGATCTGCGCCCCGTCGACGTCCACGCCGATCGCGGCCGCCCGCCCTCTCACGTCGTCCGGATCGCCGAGGATCGTCAGCTCCACGACGCCGCGCCGGAGCAGGATCTCGGCGGCGCGCAGCACCCGGTCGTCATCCCCCTCGGGCAGGACGATGTGCTTGCGGTGCTTCTTGGCGCGCTCGATCAACTCGTACTCGAACATGAGCGGCGTCACCCGCGCTGGCCGCTCGAGGGCGATCCGTCGTTCGAGCTCGGCGCTGTCGACGGCGGCCTCGAAGAGGCCGAGCGCCGTTGCGATCTTTCGCTGGTTCTCGGAACGCATGAGCGGCTGAACGGCCTGCGCCGCCGCGGCCGCGGCGTGCGTGGGCTGTTCGACCTCGAGCACAGGAAACGGGGCGCTCTGGAGCAACCTTCGCACGGTCACGTTCAGCGGGTAGCCACCCGTGAGCAGGACGCCCGAGACCGCCGGGATCGCCGGTGACACGGTTGAGACGAGGGTTGCAACGAGGATGTCCGCCCGGTCGCCCGGGACGATCACGAGCGTGCCCTCCCCGAGATCGTCGATGAAATGCTCGACGCTCATCGCCGCGACCCTGATGTCTCGTACCTCGCGCTGGAGCGTCTCACGCGGCTTGAAGTGGATCTTGGCGTCGAGCTTCGCCGCCACCTCCGCAACCGTGGGGTACGCGAGCTCGGGGGACTCAGGCAGGACGTACACGGGCTCCTCCCCGTCCTGCGCCGCGAGCCCTGCGCTGACCGCGCTCACATCTGCCTCGGCAACCCGGTTGACAAACGCTCCAAAGACCGTGCATCCCTTGTGCCTGAGCGACGCCCTCGCAACCTGAACCGACGCCAGCGTCTCGTCGACCGAGCCGCCCTTGACGACGACGAGCACCGGAGCGCCGAGCTCGTTCGCGAGATCAGCGTTCCGGCCGAAGGCCAGGGCCGGAACAGCGCCGCCGAAGTCGGTTCCCTCGCAGAGGACGAAGTCGCAACGTCGCTCGAGCGCCTTGTAGGCGGCGACGACGCCTTTTCTCAACTCGGCGTAGTCCCCGATCCCGCCTGCCTCCTCCTCCGAGAAGGCATGCATGAGCTTGTACGACGAGCGGAGCTTGTACCGGCGCCGAATCAGCTCGATCTGGGGATCGGGCTCTGTCTTCGACGGCACGATCGGGCGGAAGTAGCCAAGCCGGGCGACCCTCGCCGACAGCATCTCCATGATCCCGAGGGCGACGATCGACTTGCCGCTCTGCGGCTCGGTGGCGGTGATATAGAGATTGCGGAGGATCCCGGGATCCTGTCGCATGGAGCCCTGGCTATGCAAGCTCGCGATGTCACCGACCGGCTCTTCACCTGGATCGTTGAAACGGAATCGGTCGGAGTGGCATGACGTAGTAGAGATGCTTGATCGACGCCCTGAAGATATGCGTTACCAGGACGCCCTCGGCGATGACCTCACACGCGGCTACGCGCGGCTGCTCGCTCGCCGCCGCCGCCGGCTGCAACGAGTTCGCATCTTCGCGTTGGCGTCCGTCGGGGCGCTTTTCTTCGCTGCCGTCGGGTTCGGCGCCCTACATGCGCTCGGCTGGCCGGCGCCCGACTCCGTACGGGCCGACCTGGCCGCCGTCGATCAGGGCATCCCCGCAGACTTGGCACTCAATCCGGACGTAGTGCATGCCAAAGCAGTTGCGTCCGCGGGCGATGCAACGATGTATGCTGCGGCGCTCCGCGGAGGAGGCTTCTGCACCGAGATGGTGACAGCTGGAGACCGCGCTCGTGGCGCTGTTTGCTCCGCCGCTAACGCGCGGCCAATCGAGGTGAGCGCGGCCACTGATACCGAGGGTGATCCGAGGTCGCCGATCGTTCTGGGAGGACGCGTAACGGCGCGTGCTGCTACCTCGATCTCGATCAGCTACAACGGCTCGACGAGAACAGACGAAGTCACACTCGCCGATGGTGGCTTCTTCATCCTTCAGGTTCCAATCGACCGCCTAGAAGCCGCCCACGCTGGGGAGATCGACCTCGTCGCCCACGACAAGAAAGGAAGAGAGGTCGGCACGGCGGTGATCCCGGCGGACTTCGACGATTCCCCCGTTTCCGACGAGAGCCAACCACTCTACGTGAGCACTCGATCCGACTCGTCCGACTTCACCAAAGTACACGGGATCGAGGGGTTCGTCGGCGACCCCTCCGCTGTCGTTCTCGAGCTTCGCTATCGCGATGGAGATCACGTTCGAATCTCGATCAATCCCGATAGGAGCTTCTCGTACACGGTCCCAATCGAACGTGAAGACTCGTTCATGACGCCGCAAACGCTCGTTTCTCTCGACGCGGACGGCCACGTGCTAGTGACACGCTCAGTCGCGGCTGTCGCGCAATCGCGTAAGGCGTCTGGGTAGAGGGCGATGGGGCTTCTCCGTGAACGGGGTCGAGCGTGGCACAACCGCTGACGGTGCACCGTTGGGCGACGAAACGTGGCGGGGCACACCTAGGATCAGAGAGGGTCGAGGCCTGGTCGAACGCATCGCGGGGAAACACCTCAATGAGCAGAGAGCCCACGGACGCCGAGCTGATCAAGGCCGCACTTCGAGATCCCGTGGCTTTCGGAGAGCTCTACCGACGTCATGCTCGGTCGATCCACCGGTGGTTCGCCGCTCACGCGCGTTCCCAGGATGCGTCTGAGCTGACCGCGGAGACGTTCGCACAGGCTGCGCTCTCCCTACGACGCTTCCGAGATGAAGCCGATGGTTCGGCCGCGCCATGGCTGTTTGGGATCGCAAGGAACCTCTTGTGTCGCTACCGCGAGAAGAACCGAATCGAAACGCGCGCACGGCAACGGCTCAGCATGCCGATCCAGTCATATTCAGAGCCGTTCGACGAAGTCGACGACCGACTTGACGCCTCGAGCGCCACAGAGAACGTGATGATCGCATTTCGACAACTCTCGGTGGCAGAGCAGGAGGCGCTCACACTCCGTCTCATCGACCAGCTTCCCTATGACGAGGTGGCGGTACGGCTCGGTTGCAGCAACACTGCCGCTCGTCTGCGCGTCATGCGCGCACTTCAGCGCCTTTCACACCTGTTCGAGGCGTAGTAGCGGGTGAGCCGGTCGTCAGCGACCGCTCGCTGGTAGTGAGCGGCCCGCCGGGCAGGCCGCTCACCCTTTGGAACGTCCGCCTAGCGCGGGTTGATGTTGACGCTCACGAGCCGTCGACTCGACACACCCGCGAGGAGATCGTC
>JBBQXH010000303.1:0-3933 GCA_038209835.1 Gaiellales bacterium
GAACACTTCATCCATGAGGAACACACCGCGATCGTCCTTCACGAGGGCTCGACGCTCGGTGTCGGCGATCGGGTCGAGCTGATGTCGGGATACGCCCCGACGACGGTGAACCTGTACGACATCTACTACGTTGCGGTCGACGACGAGATCGTGGACGTCTGGCCGATCCTTGGACGGTATGGAACAGAGAGCGCGGGAGCCATCAGGAGGTGGATGACATGACGAACGAACCCGTGTCCGCTGGACAGTTCGGGCTCGCGGTGAGGTCGTACGTAACGCAGTTCGAGTTGGACGAAGTACCGATGTCCGAAGGGGGGAAATGGATCAACGGCCGTACGGATGGAATCGACTGGGCCGACGTCGTCACCAGGAACGGGGTGGCTTACGGAGAGGTGACCCGCATGAACTCGGCGGAACGTCGTGCTGAACAAGGTAACCTCGACCCGATCCTCGAAGCAGCGGTTCCCGAAGGAGACTACGACGATCCCACCGCGTTGCTGGCCGGAGCTTGGGGAAAGAACCAGCACGCGAAAGGCCGAGTCTTCAGCAAGAATCAGACAGAGGAGTACTTCCAGGAAGTCGAGCTGCGCCTGCGTAGCACGTTGACACCGCACAGCTGCACGGGATACGAGGTGTTCTGGCGATGCCTGAAGACCGAAAGTACCTACGCTGAGATCGTACGCTGGAACGGGAAGATCGGCGACTTTTCCTCGCTGACGCGGCGAGTGGGGTCGGAATACGGAGTCAGGGACGGGGATCTAGTCGAAGCGACAATTGTTGGCGATGAAATCAAGGGATTCGTCAACGGCGTGGAAGTGATATCCGCAGTGGATAACGTCTGCGACGCCGGAAGTCCTGGGATTGGATTCAACTTCTTTGTCGGAGACACAAATGTCGACCATGGCTTCACCTACTTCGAAGTGGACACATTTGAAGCCTGAGCCGCGATCGACGACGTTGTCTCGAGGGGGATCGAGGTGCTGGCCGACCCCGCCGGCAACGAGGTGAAGATCCTCGTCTCCCCGTCCCCCTCGAGCAACACAGACTGAGAGGAGCGGAATGCCGAGGTTCGATGGGAAGGCGGTGCTCGTCACGGGGGCAGCGCAGGGAATGGGTCGAGCGATCGCCGAGCGATTCGTCGAGGAGGGTGGAGCCGTCGTGCTCTTCGATCTCGATGGCGAGCTCGTGGAGAAGACGGCTTCGGAGCTGTCTGCGAAGGGCAAGACTGTGGCGGTGACAGGCGACGTCTCGAAGCGGGAGGACGTCCGCCGGGCCGTCGAAACCTGTGTCGAGCAGTTCGGCTCGATCGACGTCCTGGCCGCGCAGGCGGGAATCGGCGACCTGTGCCCGCTCCTCGAGATCGAGGACGCGCGCTGGGATCGCATGCTGGCCATCAACCTGACGGGAGTCTTCCTGTCCGTCCAAGAAGCGGGTCTGGCCATGGCCAAAGCGGGCAAGGGCGGCGCGATGGTGGTCACCTCTTCGACGAACGCGTTCTACGTCGAGCAGCACACGGCGCACTACAGCGCGACCAAAGGCGGCGTGCTGACGTTCGTCCGCAATGCTGCACTCGACCTGGCCGAGTACGGGATCCGAATCAACACCGTATGCCCGGGGATCATCCGAACCCGGCTCGGGCTGCCGCTGATCGAGGACCCGGTCGCCGGCCCCGAGTATCTGAAGCGCGTTCCGCTGCGGCGCTACGGCGAGCCGGTCGAGATCGCGAACGCGATTCTCTTTCTCGCCTCTGACGAGGCCTCCTACGTCACGGGCGAGGATCTCGTCGTCGACGGTGGAACGACGCTCGGCGTCGTTCTCGAGATCCCGGATGGATCGATCCCGGGTGAGCTAGCGTCCTGATGGAAGGCAAGGTCGCGATCGTCACGGGCGGCGCGGGTGGGATCGGGCGCGCCACAGCGCTTGCGTTCGCGGAGGCCGGCGCGCGAGTGGTCGTGGCGGATCTCAACGAAGTCGGGTGCGAGGCCACGGTGCGCATGATCCGGGAGGCGGGCGGCGAGGCCGTTCACTCAGGAACTGACGTCTCATCGGCCTCCGACGTCGAGGCACTCGTTGCCACGGCCGTCCGAACGTTCGGTCGCCTCGACTACGCCTTCAACAACGCGGCGATCGTCGGTGACACGGGTGCTGACACCGCGGAGTGCACTCAGGCGAACTGGGACCGAGTCGTGGCCGTCAACTTCACGGGCGTCTTCCTTTGTCTCAAGTACGAGATCCCTGCGATGCTCGAGTCGGGCAGCGGAGCGATCGTGAACACGTCGTCGTCTGTCGGGCTGATGGGCGATCGCGGCTACATCCCTTACGTCGCGACGAAGCACGGGGTGATCGGCCTCACGCGTGCCGCGGCGCTCGAGTACGCCGAGAGGGGGATCCGCATCAACGCCGTCTGCCCCGGGGTGACACGGACGGAGATGGTCGAGGGAATCATCGGCGGCGACCCCGAGATCGAAGCAATGCTGACCGCCCGCGAGCCGATCGGCCGCATGGGCCGGCCCGAGGAGATCGCTGCGTCGGTCGTCTGGCTCTGCTCGGACGCGGCCTCGTTCGTGATCGGGCACGCGATGTCGGTGGACGGCGGCCAGGTCGTCGCGCCGTGAGGCTCCTTGAGTCCACCCTCGACTCTCGCGCGTTCCTCCGGCCCGCAGCGGCGCCAGGCGGCGGCGGAGCCG
This sequence comes from Gaiellales bacterium, assembly GCA_038209835.1. Classification (GTDB taxonomy): domain Bacteria; phylum Actinomycetota; class Thermoleophilia; order Gaiellales; family Gaiellaceae; genus JBBQXH01. The sequence continues at coordinate 2,688 of JBBQXH010000303.1, forward strand.
GGCTCCGCCCGGCGGGAGCCGTTGCCGGCGAGGGACGCGCGTGACCGCTCAGGTGAGCGTCGGCGATTTCGAGGAGATCTTCGAATCCGTCAAGAACTGGGGCAGATGGGGCCCCTCCGACGAGCTCGGGACCCTCAACTTCCTGACGGATGAGAAGGTGCGCGAGGCGGCCGCCTCGGTCTCCTCCGGTCGCCGCGTCTCGATGGCCATTCCCATCAACAAGGTCGCCGGCCCGGACAATCCCAACCAGGCGATTCACTTCGTCGTCCAGGGCCACGACGTTGCTGTCGATTCGAGCAAGGTCCGGTTCGCGCTCGATTTCATGGGCATGGCCTGTCACGGCGACTGCCATACGCACGTCGATGCGCTCTGCCACATCTCGTACGACGGCCTGACGTACAACGGACGGCCAGCAACCGAGGTCCTCACGACGACGGGGGCGACGGCGCTCGACATCGACGTCCAGAGCAAGGGCATCGTGGGACGAGGCGTTCTCCTCGACATTCCGAGGCTGCGCGGCGTCGAGTGGCTCGAGCCGGGCGAGGCGGTCAGTCGGGCCGAGCTCGAGGCGTGCGAAGCCGCGGAGGGCGTGCGCCTCGAAGAGGGCGACGTCCTCCTCCTCCGCACGGGCCATCACCGGCGGCGGCTCGAGCTCGGTGCCTGGGACAACCGACCTCCTCCCGCGGGCGAGGGAAAGGCGGGCATCCACGTCGATGCCATCCCCTGGATGCACGAGCGCCGCCTCGCAGCCTTCTTGCCGGACGGCGATGGCGAAACGGCCCCGAGCGTCGTCGAAGGAGTCACCTACCCGATCCACGCCCTCCAGGTGGTTGCGATGGGGATGCTGGTCTCTGACAGCCTGCAGTTCGAGGAGCTCGTGCCGGCCTGCCAGGAGGAAGCCCGCTACGAGTTCATGGTCGTGGGACTGCCGCTACGACTGCCGGGCGGCACGGGTTCGCCGTGGAATCCGATCGCGATCTTCTGACGCACGAGGTCGTCACAGGCGGATGACCGGCCAGGACGACGAGCGCCCTGCCCATGGCTGACCTGCGGGGAAAGGTCGCGCTCGTTACGGGCGCGCGTCGCGGGATCGGGCTCGCGAGCGCCCGTGCCCTGGCGGAGTCCGGCGCGGCCGTCGCATTCGCCGACCTCGAACTGGGAGCCGTGGAGGACGCGGTCGCGGGTCTTTCAGGCGAGGTGAGCGCTCACGGAGTCGACGTCGCGGACGCGGACTCGGTCGATCGCC
>JBBQXH010000304.1:0-3898 GCA_038209835.1 Gaiellales bacterium
ACTATTCGGACGAGGTCGCTCGAGAAATCGACGATGAGATCCGGCGGATCATCGAGGACGGCTATGCCCGTGCCAAGGCCGTGCTCCTCGAGCACGAGGACGAGCTTCACGGGGTGTCGAAGACGTTGATCGAGCGGGAGACGATCGACAAGGATCAGTTCGAGCGCCTGCTCGCCGGCGAGTCGGAGGAGTCGGTGTTTCCGCCGCCCGAGCCCACGGCCGCCGATCTTCCAGCGGAGCCCGAGCAGAAGGCCCGGCCCGAGATCCAGCCCCGGCCGTTCCCGATGCCCGGCGGCGCGACTCCCTAGCCACGCAACGAGACGGCCGGAGGCCGTCTCAGCCGTGGCGTAGAGGTTCCGAAGGAACCGGTCACCTAGGGCTGAGCGGGGCAGCAAGGCGCGAAAGCGCCGCGCAGTGGACGGCTCAGGGGCTGAGCGGACGGCTTGGCCGGCCGCGACCCCCGATCAGCGGCGGCGGAGCCGGCGCGTATCACGTAGCAGAGAATCGGTGAAGGTATTCCGGCGCGCCCCCAGCCGCGATCGACGAGGATACAGCGATGCCAAAGCAGGAGCTGACGCTCGAGGACGTCGATCTCCTCGACCACGATCGCTTCGCGGCGGGTGAGCCGTGGGATGTCTTCGATCTCCTGCAGCGTGAGGCCCCCGTCTTCTGGCATCCGGGGCCTGAGCCCGGGAGCGGCTTCTGGGCCGTGACGAAGTACGACGATGTGCTCGCGGTTCTCAAGGACTGGGAGACGTTCTCCTCAGAGCGTGGCGGGGCTGCGACGATCGAGATGCTGCCGGACGACGTCCTCGCCGCGAGGCGGAACTTCATGGAGATGGATGCGCCGCGGCACACGCAGTTCCGCCGGATCTTCGCCGCGGACTTCACTCCTCGCGCGGTGAGGCGGTTCGAGCCCTGGCTCCACGAGCTCGTCAACGAGGTGCTCGACGACGTGCTGCCCCAACGGGAGTTCGAGGCCGTTCACGACATCGCCGCTCCGATCCCGATCCGCGTGCTCGGACGCATCCTCGGTCTCTCCGACGAGCACCTCCCGCGGCTCGTCGAGCTCGGCGATCGGATGCTCGTCGACACCGAGCCTGACTACGTGGGGGAGCTCGCATTCGTCGGGGAGCGCCCGGAAGATCGCTACCTGCCGTTTGGAAGCCCGTGGGCCGAGGAGCTCTGCGCGCTCGGCCGCGAGTACTACGACGACCGCCGTGCGGAGCCGCGGGAGGACGCCCTCTCCCTGATCGCGAACGCGGAGCTCGATGGGTGCCCGCTCTCCGGACGCGACCTCGACAACACGTTCGCGATCCTCGTCGTCGCCGGAAACGAGACGACGCGGCAGGCGATCGCGTCCGGTCTGCTCGCCTTCGCGCGTCACCCGGAGCAATGGCAGTTACTTCGCGAGGATCCGTCGCTCGTTCCGTCCGCCACCGAGGAGATCCTCCGGTACTCGCACCCCGTCTGGCATTTTCGCCGAACCGCGACACGCGACACGGAGCTTCGGGGAACGAGCATCGCCGCCGGAGACCGGGTCGTCGTTTGGTTCGCCGCCGCCAACCACGATCCCGACGTCTTTGCCGACCCGCACCGCTTCGACATCCAGCGGGAGCCGAATCCTCACGCGACGTTCGGTCGGGTCGGGCCACATTTCTGTCTGGGTGCCCACCTTGCACGGCTCGAGCTCCTCGTGCTGCTCGAGGAGCTCGTTCCGAGAGTCGACTCGATCGAGCTGGCCGGCTCGCCCGAGCGGCTGCGCTCGAACTTCACGAACGGGCTGAAGCGGCTGCCCCTTCGCGTTCGTCTCGACGCAACCTAGATTTCGGTGACCTCGCGGAGGTAGTGCGCGTCTCCGATCCGTTCGAGGTGAGCGCGCCGTCGCCCGTGCCGGTCGATGCGCAACTCGATCTCCGTCAGGCTCGCGTTGCGCAGATTGAACGAGAAGGAGTCGGGCGCGCGGTGGTCGATGCGCAGCGCCCAGCGAATGAGCCCGCACGTCGTGCCGCCGTGCGAGACGACGAGGGGCCGCCCGCCGGCGGCCAGGATGTCCTCGCCGGCATCGGCAACGCGCCGCCAGAAGGCTCCGATCGTCTCACCGTCGTGGCCCGCGTCGTCTGGATGCCAGAAGTCGTCATACGGGAGATGCTCGAGCATCTCGGCGAGCGTGAACGGGGTGATCGCGCCGCTGCCGAACTCGAGCAGCCGATCGTCGGCCTCGACCGTGAGCCCGAGCGCAGCGGCGCATGCCTCCGCGGTCTGCCGCGCACGCACGGCCGGGCTCGCGACGATGCGGTCAGGTGGATCGCCACGCCCGGCGAGATACGCGGCAAGCTCCTCCGCCTGCCTCTGGCCGAGCTCCGTCAGCGGATCGGAGGAATCCCAGCGGTGGTCAGGCCCCCATGTCGCCTGACCGTGTCGCGCCAGTAGGAGGTGCGCGCTCGTGGACGTCATCTCGGTCGCGGCGCGCAATCGATCTCGTGCGGTGCGAGCCGACAGGTCGCCCAGGCGCCTCTTCCCGCCTCGTAGCGCGTTCCCGTGAAGGCGCCGAGGGTCTTCGTCGGTCGCAGCAGCGTCCAGCCGAAGGTGAACGTGGTCACGCCTCGCGTCGGTGCCGGGAGGCCCGGCGGGCCAAACTCCGGAAGCGCCCCGCCCTGATCCGACGCGTCGAGCTGGGTTCCGCCGTCTCCGAGCGTCAGTTGCGCGGGCCGTCCCGGAAGCTCGATCGTCTGGAAGAGGTGCAGATGGCCGCTGAAGATCGCGGCGAACGGCTCGATGAGCGGATCGAGCGCGGCCTCGAGCGTCACGTTCGTCCAAACCGGATCGGTTCCAGGCCCGCCAAAACGCTCCCACGCGTAGACCGGGCGGTGGGTGAGGAGCCAACCGGTCGCGCCGCGTTTGCGCAGGAGAGCAACTGCGCGCTGCCCGAGTGCGGTGTACGTCTCGACGTCCTCCACGGCCGTGTCGTCGGCGTTCGAGGAGTCGAGAACGACGAGATCGAGTGTCCCGAGGCGCGCGACCCAGACCGGTTGCGCGAGCGTCGGAGGGGGATTCGCCGGATCATAGATTGCCGGATAGGCGCGCTGGCACGTGTCCGGCGGACTGACCCCTGGGTCGAGCAGGAAGAAGTAGCCGGTGCCCGCGCGTTCGCAGCTCTCGTGGTTCCCGCGCGCGAGAACGAGCGGCGCAACCTGGAAGATCGCCCGCGCGGGACTGAGCCAGTCGGCCTTCCAGCCGGCGTAGGAGTCTTCGTTCGGGCTCCCGGGCAGGTTCACGGGCGGACTGCCCGCGCAAAACGCCGCGTAGGGCGCGATATCGGGGCAGTCGGACTCCCGGTAGAAGAAGTCGCCCGTGTTGACGACGAGTGTTGGCTTCGCCACTGCGATCTCGTGCGCGACCGTCTCGAGCGGCCAGGCCTCGGGCGAGTTGCAGTCCTGGACCTGGTAACCCGGCTCCGTTGCCGGCGGCGTCGGCGGGTAGACCTTCACGCGGCAGCCTGTGTCCCGGAAGAGCGCGATCCGCTGCGGCGTGCCGCGCTGAAGGAGCGGGAGGCGAAGGCCGCCGACCGATGCCCGCACGAGACCAACGGGCAGCGGCCGGCGGCAAACTGTCACGCCGTCGAACCCGACGCTTCCATCCGGTGCGGGCAGATTGGCCATCCGCAGCTGCAGTCGCCTTCCCGATCCGGTGTGGGCGATCACCTTCGGACAGGCCGCGCCAACCGTCTCGATGACCGCGCGGGCGACCAGCCTGCTCGGGCTGACGGATGTCGGTGCGACGACCGTGTATGCGAACTCGACCTTCGCTCCGAAGGCAGGTTGTGCCGCCAGAAGCACGGCGGCGCCGGCGAGAGCCAGGAAGAGCGCGATGCGGCGCAGGCGGCGCCTAGCCAACG
>JBBQXH010000305.1:0-3874 GCA_038209835.1 Gaiellales bacterium
AGATCGTTCTGGCGCTGCGGCGCTGGGCGCTGATCTTCGAGGCGAGCGGCAACCTCGTGATCGTCCAGACACCGTCCGGCTACGCGAACGCGCTCGCGCAGGTCATGGACGAGGTCGGGCATCCCAGGATCGCTGGAACGATCGCCGGCGACAACACGATTCTCATCGTCGCGCGCGAGGGCGTCACCGGCGCCGAGCTTCGCGACGAGCTACGACAGCATTTGATGGAGGGAGCAGCATGAGCAGAACCGCGGTCCTCGCGTATTCGGGAGGCCTCGACACGAGCTGCGCGATCGCGTGGCTGAAGGAGGACTACGGCTTCGACGAGGTCGTCGGCGTCCTCGTCGACGTCGGGCAGGCGTTCGATCTCGACGAAGCGATGGCGCGCGGAACCGCTGCGGGTGCGGAGGACATCATCCTCCTCGACCGGCGCGACGCGTTTGCCGGCGATCAGGTTGCGAAGGCGATCACGACGAACGCGCTGTACGAGGGCAAGTACCCGCTCGTCTCCGCGCTCTCGCGCCCGGTTATCGCCGAAGGCATCGCCTCCCTGGCGCTCGAGCTCGGCGCCGAGGCCGTCGTCCACGGCTGTACGGGCAAGGGGAACGACCAGCTCCGCTTCGAGCTTGCGTTCAAGGCGAACTATCCGGGCGTCACGGTCATCGCCCCGCTCCGCGACACCGTCTGGACGCGCGAGGAGGAGATCGCCTACGCACTCGAGCGTGGGATCCCGATCACGGTGAAGAAGGGATCGCCCTACTCGATCGACGAGAACCTGTTCGGCCGCTCGATCGAGGCCGGAATGCTCGAGGATCCGTGGACGGCCCCACCAGAGGAGCCGTTCAAGCTCACCTCGGACCCGGACGAGGCGCCGCCCCCAGTGGAGATCGTGATCGGGTTCGAGACGGGTCTTCCCATCTCGCTCGACGGTGTCGAGTACGGCCTCGCTGAGCTCATCGGCGAGTTGAATGGGAGAGCCGGGGTCTACGGCATCGGGCGGATCGACATGATCGAGAATCGCGCCGTCGGCATAAAGAGCCGCGAGGTCTACGAGGCGCCGGCTGCGATGGTCCTGATCCCGGCGCATCGCGCTCTCGAGGATCTGACGCTCACGAAGGCCGAGCTCCAGACGAAGCGCCAGCTCGAGGTTCGCTGGACGGAGCTCGTGTATGACGGCCTCTGGTTCAGCCCGCTCCGCGAGGCGATCGACGCATTCGTGGCGACGACGCAGGAGCCCGTCACGGGCGAGGTACGGGTGCAGTTGCGCGCGGGTGCGGCGGTCGTCAACGGAAGGCGCTCGGAGAACGCGCTCTATGCCGAGACGCTCGCGTCGTACGGAGCCGGCGAGACGTTCCCGCACCAGGCGGCCGAGGGATTCATCCAGATCGCCGCACTCGAGACCGAGCTCGCCGCTGCGAGAGCCCGGAAGCGCGCAACGGTGTGACGCTCTGGGCCGGTCGCACCGGCGACGGGAAGCTCGCCCCCGAAGTCTGGGACTTCCTCCTCGCCGATGACCGCGAGCTCCTCCCGTACGACTGCGAAGCGACGCTCATCCACGCCGGGAGACTCCATGCGGCAGGTCTCCTCAGCGACGCAGAGCTCGCCGACGCACGGGAAGGGCTGACTCGAATCCGCGAGGGGGGCGCCACGCTCCTCACCGAGAGCGACGAGGACGTCCACTCGGCGATCGAACGCCTCCTCGGTGACGTCGGAGCGAAGATCCACGCGGGCCGCTCCCGGAACGACCAGGTCGTGGCCGCATTCCGGCTCTACGTCGGTGACGCCTCACAGGAGGCGGTGCTCGCGATCGAATCGTTCGCGCGCGCTCTCCTCGACGTCGCCGACCGCGAGAAGGACACGCTCATGCCCGGCTACACCCACTTGCAGCGCGCGCAACCCGTGACGCTCGGCCACCACCTCCTCGCCTGGGTCGAGATGCTCGACCGCGACAGGCGACGGTTCCGATTCGCCGCGTCCGAGGCAGCCGCGAGCCCGCTCGGTGCCGGGGCATTGGCCGGATCCACGCTCGGCCTCCCTCCTCCCTCCGGCGAGACGATTCGCAACTCGCTCGACGCGGTCGCCGATCGCGACTTCGCCCTCGACTACCTCTACGCTGCCGCGATGCTGTTCGGGCACCTCTCCCGTATCGGCGAGGAGATCTGCCTCTGGGCTTCAGCCGAGTTCGGGTTCGTGCATCTCTCCGAGACGGCGGCCACCGGCTCGTCGATGATGCCGCAGAAGCTGAACCCCGATGTCGCCGAGCTCGTTCGCGGGAAGGCAGGGACGGCGATCGGGCGGCTGAGCGGGCTCCTCGCCGTCGTGAAAGGCCTTCCCCTCGCGTACGATCGCGACCTCCAGGAGGACAAGCCCCCGGTGTTCGCGTCGCGCCGGGATGTCCGAGGCGCACTCGGCGCCCTGACGGCACTGGTCGCGACCCTCTCGGTCGATCGGGAGCGAATGGGAGCAGCCGCGGCCGATCCGCTGCTGATGGCGACGGATGCGGCCGAGCGCCTCGTGATGGATGGGGTTCCGTTCCGACGCGCGCACGAGCAGGTCGCCGCGAGTGTCCGCGAGGGGCCCTTCGCCGCTCCGGGAACTCCGGCGGAGAGCGTCGCGGCCCGTCGCTCACCAGGGCCGGGAGACGTCTCCGAAGCCCTCGTCGAGGCCCGCCGCCGGTTCGCCTAGTCCTGGCATTCCATGCTCCCTGCGATCGCGTCGATCACGGGCACCAGAAAGACTTGGAGGTTCTGCGGCTGCGATGCGCCCTCACGGATCCCGTCGAGGCTTGCACACGCTCGCGCTTTGCGACCGTAGGCCACGTCATACCGAAGCCGCGCGAGGACATCGTCAAACGCAGGATCGGGGACGTCGAACAGCGAGAAGATCGCGATCAGGTTCTGAACCTCCACCGCCACCGTCGGGGCGAGAGCGACCGGGGTACCCGAATCGCCGTCTCCGACGACGACCCCGGCGTTCGTCACGCCCGTCACGGCCTCGATCGACGTCGTCGCACCCGTTCTCGCCAATGTGGCGACGTCGGTCATGAAGCCGCCGCCGTAGAGGATCCCGTGCCTCCCATTCGCAGACACGCCGTGTCCTGCAGCCCAGCCCGCGTCGTTCAGGGCGGCAAGCTCCTCGTACGAGTCGCCTGCGAGCGGTTCGACCACTTGCGGCTCGAGCCCCCGGAAGTAAACCGCCCTCCCCTTCGGCTGCGCGTTCAGGATGTCGATCCCGGCGACACCCACCGCGACGCCGACCGTGTTGACGGCCAGAGCGGCCAGCGAGGTGAACCCGGTCGGCGGCTCGATCATCTCGACTCGCCCTGGCGGCGAGACGATGAACGCGCTCTTCCCGGCACGCCCGGAGAGGAATCCGCCAGCGTCGGAGATCGAGGTCGCCTCGCTCGGTGAGGGCACACCGAAGATCCCCCAGTGGTCACCCATGAGAATCGCGGCGCGACCGTCCGCCGATGCGCCCGCTCCCTCGTCGGCGCCGTCGATACGCGAGATCCGAAATCCCGGCCATGTCCGATCCACCGCGAACGACTGGCCGGTTCCGCGCCACATGACGGCCTCGGTCGAGTCGCTGAGCTCGCAGTTGCCGACGACGACCCCGTCGTCACCGGCGTCCGTCGCCTCGCAGGAGCCTGCTCCGACCGGTGGGGCGAGCACGATCGGAGCGCGGTCGATCCAGACGACGGCCTCCGTTCCGCCCTGCGAACGCGTCGCGACCCCGGCCACGGCGCCGCGCTGGGAGACGCCGGCCGGAGAGGCAGAGACCGCGCCATCGGGAAGCGGGAGGTCGCTGGCAGCGAAAGTCAGAGCGCGGGCATAGGCCTGATCGGACGCTGACCCGACGAGCCGGAAGTAGGCCT
>JBBQXH010000306.1:0-3860 GCA_038209835.1 Gaiellales bacterium
TGGCAGTCGACGTCGACGTGCCCGGCTGCCCGCCCCGACCGGAGGCGCTCGTCGAGGGCATCAACCGCCTGCAGGAGAAGATCAAGGCGGGCGTGCCACCGGCCTACGAGCTCAGAAAGGTCGCGACGTGAGCTGGGAGCACGTACCAGGCTACTTCTCCGAGATGGAGGCCTTCGGCGAGACGACCGTGAGGATCGACCGGCCGCGCATCGCCGACGCAGCGCTCCACATGCGAGACGCAGAAGGGTTCAACATGCTCTCCGACGTCTCCGCCGCGGACTATCTCGGCTGGGGCGAAGTCGGCGTCGCGGGTTACTGGGGCGCGCCGAACGGACGAGACGCCAACGCGCCCGGGTCATGGGGTCTCGCGAAGTCTCCCGAGCCGAAGCCCACCCGCTTCGCCGTCTCGTATCACCTGCTCGCGATCCCTGAGGCTCGGCGGATTCGCCTTCAGGTCTGGTGCGAGGACGGGGAATCGGTGCCGACCGTCGTACCCGTCTGGCCGACGGCCGATTGGCACGAGCGCGAGGCCTTCGACCTGATGGGCATCGTCTTCGAGGGCCATCCGAACCTCGTCCGGATCCTGATGGACGAGGACTGGGAAGGCCATCCCCTCCGCAAGGACTACCCGATCGGTGGCGAGCCCGTCCGCTTCTCGGAGGCCGAGTGATGGCGACCACGACCGATCACGCGATCAGCGCGCTCACGGGCCATCCGAAGATCTACGAGGGCTCGCGGATCCCGCATCCGACCCCGACGATCCTGCAGGTGCCGGACGACCTCCGCGGCGACGACGACATCCTCGAGATCAACTTCGGGCCGAACCACCCGTCCACACACGGCGTCCTCCGCCTCGTCGTCTCGCTCGACGGCGAGGACGTCGTCGGCCTGAAGGCGGTGATCGGCTATCTCCACACGGGCTTCGAGAAGACGATGGAGCAAAAGACATGGTGGAAGGCGATCACCTACCCCACCCGGATGGACTACCTGTCCTTTCAGCAGAACGAGATCTGCTTCGTCATGGCGATCGAGAAGCTGCTCGAGGTCGAGCCGCCACCCAAGGCGCAGTGGATGCGGACGCTGCTCTCCGAGCTCGCGCGCATTCACTCACACCTCGTCTGGCTCGGAACCGCCGGGCTCGAGCTGGGGGCGATCTCGATCTTCTGGTACGCGTTCCGCGAGCGCGACCTGATTCTCGATCTGTTCGAGATGGTGACCGGGGTGCGCATGCACACGCGGTACGTCCAGACGGGCGGGCTGGCGGAGGACATTCCGCCCGGATTCGCCGCCGAATGCCGGAAGTTCATCGACGTCATGCCGAAGCGGATCGACGAGTACGAGACGCTGCTCTCGAACAACATCATCTTCCTCGAGCGCACCAAGGGCATCGGGCACCTCTCGGCCGAGGACGCGGTCGCGCTCGGTCAGAGCGGCCCGATGATCCGGGCTTCCGGGGTCGACTGGGACATCCGCAAGGCGGAGCCGTACCTCGTCTACGACCAGGTCGACTTCGATGTTCCCGTCTACCAGGAGGGCGACGTCTACGCGCGGTACAAGGTGCACATGGACGAGATGCGCGAGTCGGTGCGCATCGTCCATCAGTGCCTCGAGGCCATGCCCGAAGGTCCGTGGATCCTCGACGACCGCCGGTTCGTCCTGCCGCCGCGAAGCGAGCTCCACACCTCGATGGAGAGTCTCATCCACCATTTCAAGCTCGTGACCGAGGGATATCGCGTCCCGGAGGGCGAGGTCTACCAGGTGTTCGAGTCGTCGCGCGGCGAGCTCGGCTGCTACCTCGTCTCCGACGGAGGGCCTCGGCCCTGGCGCGTCCGGTTCCGCGCCCCGTCCTTCGTCGCGCTCGAGGCCACGGCGACGTGCCTGTCGAACTCGCTGATCGCGGACATGATCGCGATCGCAGCGTCGCTCGACCCGGTGATGGGAGACGTCGACCGATGACGGATCTCTACGACGCGATTCAAGAGATCGCTTCGCAGTATCCGGTGCGGCGCTCGGCGGTGATGCCGGCGCTTCGGCTCGCGCAGGATCGCTACGGCTGGCTTCCGCCGGTCGCCTTCAGGGAGGTCGCCGAAGCGCTCGACCTGACGCCCGCATACTGCAAGGGAGTCGCGAGCTTCTACGACATGTTCCATCTCGCGCCGATCGGCAAGCACCTCGTCGAGGTGTGCACGAACGTCTCGTGCGCCCTCGTCGGCGCGCAACAGACCCTCGAGATGTTCGAGCAGGAGCTCGGGATCCGCGCCGGCGAGACGACGCCGAACGGCGAGGTGACGCTCGGGGTTCTCGAGTGCGCCGGTGGATGTGGCTGGGGCCCGGTCGTCTCCGTCGACCACCGCTACCACGAGCCCGTCAAGCCCGAGGACGTTCCCGAGATCGTGGAGGGGCTCCGTGCCGGTTAGGCCGCTGCTGCTCGAGCACGCCGACGAGTCCGATCTCACGAAGCTCGCCGAGTACGAGCGCTTCGGAGGGTATGCCCAGCTCCGGCGAGCGCTCGGAGCCGAGCCCGAGAAGATCAAGGAGGAAGTCCTCGCCTCGGGGATCCGCGGCCGCGGCGGCGCAGCGTTTCCGATGGGTCGGAAGATGCAGTTCGTCCCGACGCCGGACAAGACGAAGAAGCCGATCTACTTCGTCGTGAACGCCGACGAATCCGAGCCCGGCACCTTCAAGGATCGCGAGATCATGCTGCGCGTCCCGCATCTGCTGATCGAAGGCATCCTGATCTCGAGCTACGCGATCGGTGCACGCCTCGCGTTCATCTACATCCGCGGGGAGTACATCGATGCCTACGAGACGCTTCGGGCGGCGCTCGACGAGGCAGAGAGCCGCGGGCTCGTCGGGGCGAACGTGCTCGGCTCGGGGTGGTCGTGCTCGATCGTGCTCCACCGCGGCGCCGGCGCGTACATCTGCGGCGAGGAGACGGCGCTGCTCGACTCCCTCGAAGGAAAGCGCGGAAAGCCTCGGACGAAGCCGCCGTTCCCGGCAATCGAAGGGCTCTACGCGGCCCCGACCGAGGTGAACAACGTCGAGACGGTGGCGTCTGTGCCGAAGATCCTGGCGATGGGCGGCGACAACTATGCGGCCGTCGGCGTCGAGAACTCGACCGGCACGCGTCTCTGCTGCCTGTCCGGGAACGTCGTGCGGCCCGGGAACTACGAGCTCGAGCTCGGCAAGTCGACGATCCGACAGCTCATCTACGACCCCGATCTCGGCGGTGGGATCCCCGAGGGGCGCGCGCTCAAGGCCGTGATTCCCGGCGGATCGTCCACCCCGATTCTCTCGGCGTCCGAGATCGAGGCGACGCTCGACTACGACGCGATCGCGAAGGCCGGCTCGCAGTTCGGCGCCGCAGGCTTCATCGTGATCGACGAGCGCTGCTGCATGGTGCAGCTCGGCCTGCGGTTCGCGCAGTTCTACCAGCAGGAGTCGTGCGGTAAGTGCACGCCGTGCCGCGAGGGCGTGCGCTGGCAGGTGGACATCCTCAGGCGAATCGAGGACGGCCGCGCATCGCAGGGGGAGCTCGATCTCCTGCTCGACGTCTGCGACCGGATTCTCGGGCAATGCCTCTGCCCCCTCGGCGACTCCTCGGCGATGATCGTCGCGAGCTACGTCGCGAAGTTCCGGGAGGAGTACCAGCGCCACCTCGACGACGAAGCCTGCCCGTTCGGCGGAGAATCCTCGCTCTCTGGCGTCGTCGCGCCGGTCGATCTCCACAATGCGCATGTGAGGGCGGAGCTCGAGGTTCCGGTGGGATGAGCACTCCGGACCTGAAGAAGGGGGCCCACGGGGGAAACATGGTTTCCCCCGTGCTGAACGCGCATGTGAGGGCGGAGCTCGAGGTTCCG
>JBBQXH010000307.1:0-3845 GCA_038209835.1 Gaiellales bacterium
CGACCAGGTCGTCGGCGGTCAGCGGCGACAGCTCGTAGAGCTGCATCCGGCTGAGGAGCGCGGCGTTCACCTCGAAATAGGGGTTCTCCGTCGTCGCGCCGATGAGCGTGACGAGCCCTTGCTCGACTGCGGGAAGCAGCGCGTCCTGCTGGGACTTGTTGAACCGGTGGATCTCGTCGAGAAACAGTATCGTGCGTTGCCCGGTTCCCCCGAGCCGGTCTCGCGCCTGCTGGAGGACGCGCCGTACGTCAGCCACGGTCGCCGAGACGGCGGAGAGCTCCTCGAAGGAGGCCCCTGTCGCGGCGGCGACGATACGCGCGAGCGTCGTCTTCCCGCTTCCGGGCGGCCCGTAGAAGATCGACGACGAGACCCGGTCATCGGCGATGGCAAGCGCGAGGGCCGTGCCCGGGCCGACGACCTGAGCCTGGCCGGCGAACTCTTCGAGGCGGGCCGGCCGCAGCCGGCTGGCGAGCGGGGCCATCGCCCGGAGCCGGGTTGAGGCGGCGTCTGCGAACAGGTCGCTCACACGGCGAAGTATGCTGACTCGATGTCGGCTGTCTCGCTCCGCGAGGAGGTGACCGGGCTCCTCCAGGCGCTCGTCCGGCTCGACACGGTGAATCCTCCCGGGAACGAGACGCACGCGGCGGAGCTCCTGAAGTCGTTCCTCGAGGAGAGCGGGGTCGGGTGCGAGCTCTACGCGAAGGTGCCCGAGCGAGCGAACCTCGTCGCCAGGATTCCGGGCCGCGACCCGGACGCCCCGAGGCTTCTGTTCCTCTCGCACACGGACACGGTGCTGGCCGATCCGGCCGAATGGGCCGTCGACCCCTGGTCTGGAGCTCTGCAGGACGGACACGTGTGGGGCCGAGGCGCGCTCGACATGAAGGGGCAGGTGGCGGCGGCCGCCGTCGCGATCGCAAGTCTCGCGAGAGGCGGGTTCGAGCCCGCCGGCGACCTCGTGTTCGCCGCGACGGCCGACGAGGAGGTCGGTGACGACTTCGGGCTCCCGTGGCTGGTGCGGGAGCATCCCGAGGCCGTTCGCGCGACATATTGCGTGAACGAGGGAGCAGGAGACCGCGTCGAGATCGGCGGAACGCCGCTCTATCTCTGCGCGACGGCCGAGAAGGCGAGCTCCCCGTTCCTGATCCGGCTCCGGGGTCGGAGCGGCCACGCGTCGGTGCCCGGTCTCGCGGACAACGCGCTCCTGAAGGCGGGTGTGGTGCTGGAGCGTCTCGCTGCCCTCGAGGCGCCGCTCTCACTCGGGCCCGAGGCCCGCGCGTTCCTCGAAGCGATCATCGGCCCCGTAACCGGCGCAGCGGATGCCCTGGACAGGCTCCGGGCAGAGGCGCCGAAGGCGGCCGACATGAACGAGGCGATGCTCCGCGCATCCATCTCCCCGACGATGATCAGCGCGTCCCGCACGCGAAACGTCATCCCGGCGCTCTGCGAGATCGTCTGCGACTGCAGGCTGCTCCCCGGGCAGACCCAGGCCGAGGTCGAGGCGACGATCCGCGGCGCGCTCGGGCAGGGAGGGTACGAGCTCGAATGGCTCGACTACGTCGGCGGCACCCGGTCATCGCTCCACACGCCGCTCTGGGAGGCCATCGCGTCGTTTGTCGAAGCACAGGAGTCGGAAGCAACGCTCGTCCCGATCCTCCTCACCGGTTTCACCGACAGCCACTTCATGCGGGAGGCCTTCGGAACCATCGCGTACGGCTTCTTCCCGATGCGGGCGATGGCCCCCGAGCTGGCTGCAATTCTCGTGCACTCGGCGGACGAGCGGGCGGCCGTGGCCGACCTCGAGCTCGGCGTCGACTTTCTCGTCCACGTCGCCCGGGAGCTGCTCGGATGAACGATGACGACGTCCGCCTCGGCGGCATGGCGCTCGAGAACGGCGTGCTCGTCCACGGGCCTCGCTACTGGGCATGCGCGGTCAGGTCCGAGGACGGCCGGCTGCTGGTCGCCTCCGACGGGAAGAGTCTTCGCTCGGTGGACGTGAAATCCCCGATCCTGCGCGGGCCGGCACGTGTCGCCGAGGCGCTCGCCGTTCTCCCTGCGCTCAAGCGGGCGCTGCCGGAGGCGCGTCTCCCGTTCCTCGAACCGCGCGCGCTGATGGCCATGGCGGGAACGACTCTCGTCGTCCGCTCGCTCCGCTCCTCGGGTCTCACTCCGGCGCTCCAGGAGCTCGCGGCAGCATTCCTGGCGCTCGTGCCGGCGACGCTCACGCTCAAGGGATCGGACCTCGCCGCCTACCACGGAGCCGAGCACATCTCGATCGGCACGTTCGAGCATGGCGAGCCGCGTCCCCGCGAGCACGAACGGTGCGGCTCGCACATCCTGGGCCCGCTGCTCGTCACGACCGCGGCCGGCAACGTGCTCGCCACCCGGCTCGGAACGACGGCAAGGGGGCGCGCGTTCGCCCGGATCGGCGTCGGGATCGGCTCGCTCGCGGTCGCCACCGAGGTCTTCTCCTGGACACTGCGCCATCCGTCGAACCCCGTCAGCCGCGCGCTGGCCTGGCCCGGGCGGGAGCTCCAGACACGGGTTCTGACCGCCGAGCCGACGCCCGACCAGCTCGAGGTCGCGAAGGCGGCGCTTGCGGAGTGCCTGGAGCTCGAGCTTCGGGACAGCGACTGAGTAGCTGGAGGCAGATGGCCGCATCGGTAGGATCGTCCCGTGGACGTCCGGGCGCTTCATCACGTCGCCATGGCGGTCGACGACCTCGACCTGGCCGTTGAGATGTACCGGAAGCTCTTCGGGGCGGAGGTCGAGTTGCGGGGGCGTCTCGACGACCAGGGAGTGGAGGCCGCGTACCTGCGGGTCGGTGAGGGCCGCGTCGAGCTGCTCGCCGCGCTCGGCGACGATACCCCGGTCGGCCGGTTCCTCGCGAAGCGAGGGCCTGGAATGCATCACGTCGCCTTCGAGGTCGACGACGTCTGTCAGGCGATCGGCTCGCTCGTCGATGCCGGGGCAACCGTGATCGACGCCGTTCCACGGTCCGGGCTCGGGGGTCACGAGGTCTCGTTCGTCCATCCAGAATCGATCCAAGGTGTTCTCGTGGAGGTCGTATCGCATGACTGAAGAATTTGTACGGCTCGAGATCGGGTTCCAGGGTGGCCAGGTCATGGGTGCCCAGGTCTCGAGCTCCGAGGCCGATGAGCTCGAGGAGCGGCTGGCTGCAGGCAAGGACGGCACCGCGAACCTCGCGGTCGAGGACGGCCGGTGCGTCGTCGTCCTGTCCCACGTTCTCTACGTGAAGCGGTTCGCGCGCGAGAGCCGCGTCGGCTTCGGCACCTGATCGCCGGCGACGATGGCGCTCGAGGTCGGCATCGTCGGTCTGCCGAATGCGGGGAAGACGACGCTCTTCAACGCGTTGACACGCGCCGGCGCGGAGATCACGGCCTATGCGACTGTGTCCGCGAAACCGAACGTCGGTATGGCGCCGATCGTCGATCCACGGCTCGATCGAGTCGCCGCCGTCGTTGAGGCGCGGAAGGTCACGCCCGCTGCGATCAGGGTTGTCGACGTTCCCGGAACGGGCGCCGCACTTCTCGGCAACCTGCGCCAGGTCGATGCGCTGCTCGCGGTCGTCGACGGCTTCTCGCCGGAATCAGACCCTGACAGCGAACTCGTGACGCTTCGGCTCGAGCTGCTCGTCGCAGACCGCGAGCACGTCGAGCGGCGTCTCGAGCGGGTGGCGAAGCAAGCGAAGTCAGGTGATGCGGCGCTTCGAGCGGAAGTCGCCGAGCTCGGGCGCGTTCTCGCCCACCTCGACAGCGAGCAACCGCTGTCGGACTACCCGGGTGAGCTTCCCAGCGACCTCGAGCCGCTCACGACCAAGCCGTTGC
>JBBQXH010000308.1:0-3835 GCA_038209835.1 Gaiellales bacterium
TTCCTGGCTCAACCGCTTCCGCGGCCTGCTCATCCGCTGGTCGAAGAAACCCGAGAACCACCGCGCCCTACTCCAGCTCGCCTGCGGCCTGATTACCTGGCGGATGGCAACCGTGCAGGGCCTACCGGGATAGGCTCTAAGCCGGCCCCCGTTTGAGCCTTCGCGGCCTGATCGGCCGCTGCGTGCAGCGTCGCTGCTTTGCCAGAACGTAAAGGGGGCCGGACAAGCCGGCCCCCTTTGAGCCTTCGCGGCCTCTTCGGCCGCTGCGTGCAGCTTCGCTGCTTTGCTTTACATCATCCCGTCCATGCCACCGGGCATAGAGGGCATTCCGCCGGCCGCCGCCTTCTCAGGCGCCTCGGCGACGATCGCCTCGGTCGTGATGATGTTCTTCGCGATCGATGCAGCGTTCTGCAGCGCCGAGCGCGTCACCATCGTCGGATCGATGATCCCGGCCTTGACGAGGTCGATGTACTCGCCGCTGTCGACGTTCAGACCCTCGCCCTTCTTGCCGTTGCGGATCTTGTCGACGACAACCGATCCCTCGAGGCCGGCGTTCGCCGACAACTGGCGGAGCGGCTCCTCGAGCGCCCGAACGATGATCGAAGCGCCTGTGCGCTCGTCACCCTCGAGAACCTTGAGGTCGATCGACCGAACCGAGTTCAGAAGCGCGACGCCACCGCCCGGGACGATGCCCTCCTCGAGGGCGGCCCGGGTGGCCTGCAGCGCGTCCTCGACGCGATGCTTCTTCTCCTTCATCTCGGTCTCGGTTGCGGCTCCGACCTTGACGACCGCAACGCCGCCGGCGAGCTTCGCCAGCCGCTCCTGCAGCTTCTCGCGGTCGAAATCGGAGTCGGTGTTCTCGACCTCGCCCTTCAACTGCTTGATGCGTGCCTTGATTCCGTCGGAATCGCCGGCACCGTCGATGATCGTCGTCGAGTCCTTGTTGACGACGACCTTGCGGGCCCGGCCGAGCTGCGAGAGCTTCGTGTTCTCGAGCTTGAGACCCATCTCTTCGGTGATGACCTCGCCGCCGGTGAGGATGGCGATGTCCTCGAGCATCCGCTTGCGGCGGTCACCGAAGCCCGGCGCCTTGACGGCGACAGCGGTGAACGTCCCGCGGAGCTTGTTCACGACGATCGTCGCGCGCGACTCGCCCTCGACGTCCTCGGCCACGATCAGGAGCGGTCGACCGGCCTGGATGACCTGCTCCAGGATCGGGAGAATGTCCTTGACCGCGCCGACCTTCGAGTTGGCGATCAGGATGAACGGATCCTGGAGCTCCGCCTCCATCCGCTCGGCGTCGGTGATCATGTAAGGCGAGAGGTAGCCCTTGTCGAATTGCATGCCCTCCGTGAACTCGAGCTCGAGGCCGAACGTCTGGCCCTCCTCGACGTTCACGACGCCGTCCTTGCCGACCTTCTCGATCGCGTCGGCGATGACGTCACCGATCTCGCGCTCGCGCGCCGAGATCGTGGCGACCCGGGCGATGTCCTCCTTGCCCGAGACCTCCTTCGACTGTGCCTTCAGATCGTCGACGACGTTGCCGACGGCCTTCTCGATCCCGCGCTTGAGCGCCATCGGGTTGGCCCCGGCGGCGACGTTCTTCAGACCCTCGCGGACGATGGCCTGGGCCAGGACGGTCGCGGTCGTCGTGCCGTCGCCGGCAACGTCGTTCGTTGCCGTTGCGACCTCACGGACCAGCTGTGCGCCCTGGTTCTCGAAGACGTCCTCGAGCTCGATCTCGCGAGCGATCGTGACGCCGTCGTTCGTAATCGTTGGTGCGCCGAACTTCTTGTCGAGGACGACGTACCGGCCCTTCGGGCCGAGCGTCACCTTGACTGCGTTGGCGAGGACATTCACGCCACGCTCTAGCGCGCGGCGGGCATCCTCATCGAACTTGAGCTCCTTGTGTGCCATTCAGTTCCTCCGTAGTTCCTACGCGGCCTTTTTGGCTTTCTTGGTGTCGCTCTTGACGACCTTGGCGAGAACGTCGGACTCGCGGAGAATGAGGTACTCCTCGGTGCCGAGCTTGATATCAGTCCCGCCGTACTTGGAGAAGATGATCTCGTCACCCTCGTCCACGTCCATCTCGACGTGCTTGCCGTCCTCGTCCCGCGGGCCCGGGCCGACGGCCAGTACGCGTCCGCGCTGCGGCTTCTCCTTGGCGGTGTCCGGCAGGACAATGCCGCTCGCCAAGACTTCCTCCTCGTCGAGAACCTCGACGATGAGTCGATCTCCCAGTGGCTTCAGATCCATGAAGCGCTCCCTCCTTCGTCATTTCATGCGCTGGCACTCAACCCATGCGAGTGCCAGAATTCTGCCCGTCGGAACTGTAGCGCAAGAGCGGCCTCCAACGCAACCTGACGCTGGCACTCGGCCGTTTCGAGTGCCAGCGCTAGCCCTCGAGGAATGAGACGAGAGTTCTCCGCGGGCGGAGTGGTGGTGCGCCGTCTCAGCGCGAGTTGGCACGTCGCTGCGATCTGCCCAGGCGGAAAGACTGACGTCTGGGCGCTCCCGAAGGGCCTGGTCGAGGGGGGCGAGGGCGCGGCCGAGACGGCCGAGCGCGAAGTCGGGGAGGAGACGGGCGTCTCGGCGCGTCTCGTCGAGAAGCTCGGCGACGTGCGGTACGTCTACACCTGGCAGGGCGAGCGCATCTTCAAGATCGTCAGCTTCTACCTCTTCCGGTACAGCAGCGGGAGACTCGGGGACATCTCACCCACGCATGCCCACGAAGTCGCCGAGGCGCGCTGGCTCCCGCTCGACGAGGCTTCGCGGCTTCTCACGTACGCCGGCGAGCGCGACATGGCGCAGCGGGCGGCCGAGAGAGTGGGCGCCAAGAACTCTCTATGATTCGCCCCCAGCACCCCCTCCGATGCCGACCTACGCTCTCAACTTCTACTCCCCGATCGTCTCCGATCAGCTGCGAAGCCGTCGAAAGACCGCGACGATCCGGCTCGGCGACAAGTCGTCGAAGTACAAGAAGGGGATGATCGTCCGGGTGCTCGCCGGAACGCGCTTCGGCCCACGCGAGCTCATCTTCGATGCGGTGATCGATCGGGTCGAGGTCAAGCGCCTCGACGATCTCTCCCCGCGGGAGATCACGCATGACAATCCAGAGCTGCGCCGCACTGAGGAGCTGCAGGAGTTCCTGAGCCAGCTCTACAACCGGCCGATCAGCGGGGACGACACGGTCACCGTGATCCAGTTCTCGGAGATCCTAGAAAGGCGCCCCTAGGGCGCCGCGCAGCGGACGGCGAAGCCGGCCGCGAAGGTTCATCGCCGCGAAGCGGCGATACAGACGCCAGCGGCCTGACCCACGCGAGTGGTCGGGGGCGCCCTATCGCACTTTGCGAATCCGAACGCCGAACCCAGTAGGCCCGCGCAGAGCCCCACCGCACTCCTCGCACTCGACGGCGAAGACGGAGGGAATCCTCGCGTCGCAGCTTGGGCATCTACACACCAGCTCGGTTCCGCACGTCGGGCAAGCCGCCGGCAGCTCGGCTTCGAGCCCCTCGAAGTACCGCTGGGCATGCCCGCACATCGGGCAGAACGCGACCCAGTCGCCAAGCGTCCGCCGGCGCTCCTCCTGAATCCATGTCCGCTTCGCAGCCATCGCGACAACTCTAGAGGTCGCTGAGATTCACCTCTCGAGGCGTGGGGTACAGTGAGTCGGAGAAGGAGGCGCCAAACGTGGCAGTTGCCAGGGAAGCCGAACCGGTCGGCTCCCTCCACGAGATCCGGGAAGCAGGTCTCGATCGAGAAGATCTCCTCGGCATCTACCGGAACCTCCTCGTCACCCGCGGCATGGAAGAGCGGGGGCACATCCTCTATAAGC
>JBBQXH010000309.1:0-3805 GCA_038209835.1 Gaiellales bacterium
AGCAACCGGCGGGAACGGAGCTGATCGACCGCCTACTCTCAGAGCTCGAGACGTTCACGGGCGCCGGCTGGGAGCAGGAGGACGACATCACGATGGTCGCGCTCCGGCGCACCGGTCGATCGGCTCCTCCCCTCTCCCCGAACGGGCACTCCCGGGTGCTTGCGGAGTTCGATGTGGCGAGCGAGCCGGGGAACGAGCGCGAGGTGATGGCGCGCGTGGCGACCGCGGTCGAAGAGCTCGGTGTGCCGACCGGGCGGCTGGAGCGGTTGAAGACGGCCGTCGCGGAGGCGACGATGAACGCCATCGAGCACGGGAACCAGAACCGACCGGAGCTCCCGGTCGGGATCAAGGTGGTCGCGTCCGACGACGAGCTCAGGGTCCACATCACCGACCAGGGTGGAGAACGGCCGATCTCGGACGCCGAGACGCCCGACCTCGAGGCCAAGCTCGAAGGGCTGCAGAAGCCCCGCGGCTGGGGCCTCTTCCTGATTAAGAACATGGTGGACGGGATGGAGATCTCCAGTGACGAGTCTCACCACACGATCCAGCTCGTTCTCCACCTGAAAGGAGACGGCAATGCCGGCGAGTCAGCTTGACACGCAGGTCCGGCAACGGCCTGGCGTCGCGACGATCGATCTGAATGGCGAGATCGACGCCTCGGCGGAGGACAGCCTGAACACCGCCTACGAGGAGGCGACGGCCGGCGCGCCCGCGACCGTGCTCCTCAACTTCAGCGGCGTCGACTACATCAACTCGACGGGCATCGCTCTGATCGTGGGGATCCTCGCCCAAGCGCGACGGGATCGCATCGACGTGACGGCCTGCGGCCTGGCAGATCACTACCGGGAGATCTTCGAGATCACCCGGCTGTCTGACTTCATGGAGATCTTCCCGGACGAGGAGAGCGCATTCGGCGGTCTCCCTGCGGGATCGACCGAGGAGGTAGAGAAGTGACCCCCCAAGCAGCCCTGACCATGGACGTCCGAGTGATCGGGCCCGGAACGAGCGTGGTCGACATCGCCGGCGACATCACAGCCGCCTGCGAAGACGTGCTGATGGACGCGTACACACGCGCCTGCGGCGACGAGACGCGCGCCGTGATCCTCAACTTCACCGGCCTCGAGTACATGAACAGTGGTGGCATCGGCCTACTCGTGACGCTACTCGTGCGCGCGAACCGCCAGAAGCAGCGCCTGCTCGCCTACGGGCTCAACGACCACTACCGGCAGATCCTCGAGCTCACGCGCCTCGACGAGGCGATCGGGATCTACGGCTCCGAGGCCGACGCACTCGCTGCGGCCTGAAAGGGGGAATCATGGATTCCGGCGACATCGACTCTCCGCGCGGAGCGGAGAACTGGGCGAAACCGGTCGGGAAGCTCCACCGTGAGGACGTTCCGGCCGGCGCGAGGAACCTGGTGGAGGGAAAGCAGCTGCTCGGCCCGATTCAGGGTTTCGGGAAGATGTGGCAGAAGACGTACAACATGCGGCTCGAGGGCGCGGATGTGGGGCCATCCGATCTGATCCGGGAATGGAAGGAGCATTTCCCGGAGTTCTGGCCTCCCGGAAACCAGTTCTACGCACCGCTAACCGGGATCAGCCCCGGGGAAGTCGCACTGATCCGTGCGAGCGTCGCCGGAGGCCTGAAGCTCTCGACCGGGGTCATGGTGCTCTACTCCGACGAGGAGGCCTTCACGCTGATGACGCCTCAGGGCCACATGTTCGCCGGCTGGATCACGTTCAGCGCGTACGAGTCGGACGGAGTCACGGTCGCTCAGGTGCAGGTGCTCATGCGAACGCAGGACCCGCTGTCGGAGCTCGGAGCGGCACTCGGCGGCCACACGCAGGAGAACCGCTTCTGGCAGCAGACGCTCCGAAACCTCGCCGCGTACTTCGGCGTGAGCGGCACGCTCAGCACGCAGGTCGTCTGCGTCGACCGCAAGCGCCAGTGGTCGAAGGCGGGAAACATCAAGCATTCCGCCGCGATTCGCAACGGCATGGCTGCGCTGAAGCCTCGGCGGTCATAGTACGGCGATGCCTGATGCGGTCGTCGTCGGCTCCGGGCCGAATGGCCTCGCCGCCGCGATCGTCCTCGCGCAGGCCGGCCGCTCGGTACTCGTCCTCGAGGCGGCCGAGACCGTCGGCGGCGGCACCCGCACGGCCGAGTTGACCCTCCCCGGGTTTCGGCACGACGTCTGCTCGGCGATCCATCCGCTCGTTCCCGGCTCGCCGTTCCTGCGAACGCTCCCGCTCGAGGAGCACGGCCTCGAGTGGATCGACCCGCCGGCAGCGCTCGCGCACCCTTTCGACGACGGATCGGCCGCGCTGCTCGAGCGATCGCTGGAGGCGACCGCAGCGACGCTCGGAGAGGATCGAGTCGCCTGGCTGCGAACGCTCGGCCCGCTCAGCTTGAAGGCTGACGTCATCTTGGCGGAGATCCTCGGGCCTCTTCGCCTACCGCGCCACCCGCTGACCCTGGCCCGCTTCGGGCTCGAGGCGATCCTCCCGGCGACGATGCTCGCCCGGCGGCGGTTTCGGGGCACGAAGGCGCGTGCGCTGTTCGCGGGCCTCGCCGCCCACTCGATGCTGCCGCTGACGCGATCGCCGAGCGCCGCCGCAGGGCTCATCCTCGCGATCCTCGGACACCACGTCGGCTGGCCGTTCGCCCGGGGTGGCTCCCAGGCGATCGCCGACGCGCTCGCCTCATACCTCCGTTCGCTGGGCGGGGAGATTCGAATGGGTCATCACGTCGAGTCCCTCGACGACCTCCCGACTGCCCGCGCCGTCCTCGTCGACGTCACGCCACGCCAGCTACTCCAGATGGCGGGCGCGAAGCTGCCCGCGGGCTACCGCCGCCGCCTCGCCGGCTACCGCTACGGCCCTGGCGTCTTCAAGCTCGATTTCGCCCTCGACGGGGTGATCCCGTGGAAGGCGACGGAGTGCGCGCAAGCCGCCACCGTGCACCTCGGCGGCACCCTGGACGAGATCGTCGCGTCCGAAGCGGCCATGTCAAGGGGTCAGACCCCGCAGCGTCCGTACGTCCTCGTCGCCCAGCAGAGTCTCTTCGATCCCTCGCGCGCGCCCGCGGGAAAGCACACAGCCTGGGCCTACTGCCACGTCCCAAACGGCTCTCAGGTCGACATGACGGATCGGATCGAGGCGCAGATCGAGCGCTTTGCGCCAGGCTTCCGCGAGCTCGTTCTCGCCCGGCACACGATGGGACCGGCGGAGATCGAAGCCTACAACCCGAACTACATCGGCGGCGACATCAACGCAGGGATCCAGGATCTGCGTCAGCTCTACACACGCCCTGTGGCGCGAGTCGTCCCGTACTCGACGCCCGTGAAAGGGCTGTATCTCTGCTCCGCGTCGACACCCCCCGGTGGAGGCGTCCACGGCATGTGCGGCTATTGGGCAGCACAGGCCGCCCTGCGTGCACTCGGCTGAGGACTGCGAAGGCTCAGCTCACACGTCGAGCTCGCCACAGGAGTGAGTGCAGGAGGAGTCCACGATCACCACCGCGAAGTCTCCTCCGCGCAGATCCGCTACCTGGACGGGCGTTCCGTCCACGTACTTCACGACGGCGGCGGTGCTTGGCTACCGGGTGGTGTCGATGCGGGAAACCGTGTCCTCGGTCAGCCTCGTGACCCAGATCGGGTCGCCAACCACCGACATCGAAGCAGCCACTTCCAGGGGTCTGACCCCGGAAACGCCCTTACGTCCTCCTGGCGCAGCAGAGCCTGTCGACCCCACCGGGCGGCGGCGTCCACGGCAGGTGCGGCTACTGGGCTACCAAGTCCGCCTTG
>JBBQXH010000310.1:0-3779 GCA_038209835.1 Gaiellales bacterium
TACAGCGTCCGCCGCGGCGTACCCGTCAGGCAGAGGTAACGAAACGTGCCGTGCTGTACGTCCCAGGATCCGGCAATCGCGCCGATCAGGATCGCCAGGACGAGCGACAGCACCGCGACCGAGCCCGCGGTCGCATCGAGGAGCTCCACACCGGCCACATAGCTCCCCGGCCTCGCGTCGCGCAGGACGAGATCGACGACGACGATGATCACGGGGACGAGGAACGTGAGGCCGATCGCCGACCAGAACAGCCCGCGACGGCGGCGGATCTTGAGGATCTCCTGGCGGACGATCTCGATCACGCGGGACTCCGCCCGTCGGGTTCGTCTGCCGTTATGGCCAGATAGCGCTCCTCGAGCGATTCCTCGCTCGGCACTGCGCTCGCAACGCCGACGCCGGCCTGGACGAGGGTGCGGACGAGAGCGATCGCCGAGTCGCGGCTCGGCTCGAGCTCGACGAAGAGGATGTCCCCTACTCGACGCTCGACGCGCGAGACCGAGGGCATCGACGCGAGAAGCTCCTCGGCCCGTTCCTGGTCATCGACGTCCAGGAGAAGGCCTCGCTCGCCGCCTTCGATCAGCTCGCGCACCGAGCCCTGAATGACGATCGCGCCGCGGCTGACGATGGCCACGTGATCGCACATCTTCTCGATCTCGTCCAGGAGATGGGACGAGATGAATACCGTTCTCTCTTCCTCGTCGACGAGCTGACGGACGAGCTCGCGGAACTCCGCGATCCCCGCCGGGTCGAGCCCGTTCGTCGGCTCGTCGAGGACGAGCAGCTCGGGGTCGCAGAGAAGGGCACGCGCGACGCCGAGCCGCTGGCGCATTCCCTGGGAGTACTTCGCGACCGAGTCGTTCGCGCGATCCGCGAGCCGTGTCCGTTCGAGTACAGAGGGGATGCGCGCTCGGGCTCCATCGTCCAGAAGCGCCGCCCACGCCTCGAGGTTCTGGCGACCGCTCATGTACGGGTAGAAGCGAGGCTCCTCGACGATCCCACCGACGCGCGCAAGCGCCGCCCGGGCGCCATCGGACATTCGACAGCCGAGCACAGAGACATCGCCGCTCGTCGGGCGGGCGAGCCCGAGCAGCATGCGGATGAGCGTCGTCTTTCCGGCGCCATTCGGGCCGAGGAGACCGAACGCGAGTCCACGAGGAACGGTCAGGCTCACTTCGTCGACGGCCGTCCGGGCGCCGAACCGTTTCGTGACGGCACGCGTCTCGATCACCGGCTCGCCCACTGGGCAGAGGCTAGCGTAGTCTCAGGAGCATGTTCGTGACGTTCGAGGGGATCGACGGATCCGGCAAGTCGACGCAGGCGACGTTGCTCGCGGGACGGCTCCGCGACGAGGGGCGAGAGGTCGTCGCGACCCGCGAGCCGGGAGGAACCGAGCTCGGCGAGCTCGTCCGCGAGATCCTCCTCGGCGACGCTGAGATAGCCCCGTGGGCCGAGGCAGCGCTCTTCGCCGCGGCGCGTGCACAGCTCGTGGAGATCGTGGTCAGGCCCGCACTCGCGCGGGGCGCATTCGTCGTCTGCGATCGCTACATCGACTCATCTCTGGCCTATCAGGGCGTTGCCCGAGGTCTTGGCCTCGACGCGGTTCTCGAGCTGAACCTCCCCGCGATCGGAGGCCTCCTGCCCGATCGGACGTTCCTCCTCTCGTTGCCGGCCGAGGAAGCTGCACAGCGATCGAGCAGGCGACCGGATCGGATCGAGCGGGAGGGACTCGCGTTTCTCGCCCGCGTCGATCGGGCATACCGCGAGCTCGCCTCGCGCTTCCCCGAGCGGATCGTCGCTCTCGACGCGCTCCTTCCGCTCGAAGAGCTCGCGGACACGATCCGCGAGGAGATCCGCCGGGGGTGAGAGCGTGACGTTCGAGCAGCAGGTGGAGCAGGAGGAGGCGAAACGACTCTTGCGGGCGGCACTCGCCGAGGGGCCGGCCCATGCCTACCTCTTCTCCGGCCCGCGAGGTGTCGGCAAGCGAGCTGTCGCGGCGGCGTTCGCCGCAGAGCTGCTCGGCGACGAGGAGCGAGTCGCGAGAGGAACGCACCCGGACCTCTACGTGCTCGAGCCCCTGGGAGATCAGATCCGCATCGACGCGATCCGGGCGCTCCGCCACGACCTCCACATGCGGCCTTTCGAAGCCGACCGGCGCGTCTACCTCATCGTCGGTGCCGACCTGATGAACGAGGATGCCGCCGATGCGCTGCTCAAGGATCTCGAGGAGCCTCCCGACTACGCGGTGATCGTTCTCCTGGCCGCCGACCTCGCTCGATTGCCGGAGACGATCAGGTCACGGTGCCAGCTCGTGCCCTTCACCAGGCTCTCGCCGAGGGCGCTCGCGATGCACGCTGCGGCGCTGCGACTCGATCTCTCGCCTGACGAGTGCGCGGTGCTCGCCCGGATCGCGGGGGGGAGGCTTGATCGGGTGGAGCGTCTTCTCGATCCCGAGACGGCGGGGCGGCGAATCGCCCTCATCCAGGTTGCGCGGGCCGTCTACACGGAGCCGCGCTTCGACCCATCGGAGGCCTCGCGGTCGGTCGCGGATGCGGCTCGCCAGGCCGGGGCGAGAGCTGCGGCCGAGGACGAAGAGGGCGCCGAGGGAACCGCCCGAGAGCTCGAGCAGCGGGCCCGGCGGGTGTCCCGTGGCGCTGAGCGCGAGGAGATCGTCGAGGCCCTCGACCACCTCGCGGGCTGGTATCGCGACCTGCTCGTCGCGGGAACCGGTGCCACCGGCGCAGTTCTCAACACCGATCTCATGCAGGACGTCGTTGCCGATGCTTCGCGAATCGGCCAGTACGAGCTCGAGCTCGCCGTCGAGTCAGTCCTCGACACGCGTCGCAGCTTCGAGCTCAACGTCGCGGCGGGCTTGGCGCTCGAGGCACTCTTCTTACGCCTTCGCCGTGAACTGAGTCGATTCGTCCCTGCGGCGGCCGGAGCGGGCGTGTAACGATGGAGCCATGGCACAGGCAGTAGGCGTCGTCTTCAGCCCGGGGGGGAAGGTGTACTCGTTCGACCCGGGTGGTCTGGAACTGGCCTGGGACGAGAACGTGATCTGCCAGACCTCGCGAGGCAAGGAGTACGGGCGGGTCGTCAAGGGGAATCACGAGATCCCCGATGCCGAGCTGCATGGTCGCCTCAAACGCGTTGTCCGTCGCGCGACCGACTCGGACGCGGAGCAGGTGAAGGAGAACCGCCGGGATGCGAAGCGGGCGATGCTGCTTTTCCGCGAGCTGATCGTCCAGCACGGGCTCCCGGCGAAAGCAATCTCGTCCGAGGTCGTCTTCGACGGGTCTCGCCTCGTGTTCTCCTACGGCGCCGAGGGACGGCTCGAGACGCGACGGATCCAGGACGAGCTCTCTCAGCGCCTGCGGCGGCGCGTCGAGCTCCGCGCGGTCGGTCCGCGCGAGCAGGCTCGTCTCTGCGGCGGATACGGGCTCTGCGGTACGCAGCTCTGCTGCACACGGTTCCCGTCTCACGAGGAGCCCATCGCGCTACGCATGGCGAAGGATCAGGACTTGCCGATGAGCTCCGGCCGCATCACCGGCCTGTGCGGGCGGCTGCGCTGCTGCCTCGCGTTCGAGCACCCGACGTATCGCAGCTTCCGCGACCGTGCGCCGCGCGTGGGCGGCCGGGTGCAGACCCCGGAGGGCCGTGGCATCGTCAAGGCCTACGAGGTCCTGAAGGACGCGTGCGTCGTGGCCCTCGAGTCGGAGAAGGTCGCTGAGTTCAAGATCGACGACTGCCGTGAGCTCGACGAGCGGAGGGCCGCGCGCTGA
>JBBQXH010000311.1:0-3777 GCA_038209835.1 Gaiellales bacterium
ATACCCCGGGGGGGCTAACCGGGTCCTCCCCCCCACGACGATGGTTCGCTTAGTGCTCCCGGTCGGAAATACGATCGTGCCCTGCCGGCTGCAAAGCGGCGCCGGTCGGCGTCCTCGGTCGCGCCCGTATCCTCCGGATACGAGCGCTCCCTGCGTCCTTGCCCGGCTTGCTTTTCGCCGTCAGGATCATGACCGTATTTCCGGCCGGAAGCACTTAGACGCTCGCGAGCTCGCGCTCGATCACCTTGCGCTCCCGCTTGAACGGCAGCGGGACGGCCGGGTTGTCCGAGTCGATCTCGCGTGCCAGCCGGTGACCGGAGAAAACGGCATCGGCGCAGAGGCGCGGGGCCTCGCAGTCGCCGATCCGGTAGAGCGCGTCGACCCCTTCGGCCCTGAGGGCGTCGAGGCCGATGTCGTCCTTCAGCGACCGGAAGAGCGCCTCGTTCGAACGCCGCTGCGTGATGAGGACGATCGAGTCGCACTCCCAGTCGTGCTCGTGGGCGTCCTCGTCGAAGACGTGCACGGACTTGACGTGGCCCTCCTCGATCTGGGTCGGGATGTGATAGGTGACGATCTCGACCTCGAGCTTGTGGAGCTTGCGGTGCATGTTCGGCGCCTCGAGCGTGAAGTGCATGTACGGCCCGATGTGACCGAGATGCGTCATCAACGTCACCTTCTTGCCCTCGAGCGCGAGCTTCTCGGCGATCGAAACGCCCATGTAGTAGCCGTCGTTGTCGACGACGAGCACCTTCGAGCCGGGAACCGTCTTGCCGTCGGCCATCAGCTGGTCGGGGGTCAAGATGTAAGGCTTCGAAGCGTCGGCGCCGGGGATCGTGTCGTGCGTGCACCCGTTGAGGCCGTTCGTCGCCCAGTGGGAGCCGGTCGCGCAGATGACGATCTCGGCGCCGTACTCGGCCACGCCCTTCGCGTCGAGCGTCGTATTGGGGATGAACTCGACGTTCTTCAGCTTGTCGATTTGGATTTTGCGGTAGTTGACCACCCGAGCCCACTCGCCGAGCCCGGGGAGCTGCGGGATCCAGCGCATGATCCCGCCCATGTCGTCCTGGGCCTCGACGAGGTGGACACGCCGCATCCCGCGCTTGCCGAGGATCATCGCCGCCTCCATCCCCGCCGGGCCGGAGCCGACGACGAGGACGTCGTTATCGGCGTTCTTCGCCGGCTCGAACTTCTCCGGATGCCAGCCGCGGCGATACTCCTCACCCGCGCACGCGTTCTGCGTGCAGATGAGCGGCGGGCCGCCGATCTCCCAGCGGGAGATGCAGACGTTGCAGCCGATGCACTCGCGGATGTCGTCGAGCCGCCCCTCCTCGATCTTCTGCGGGAGGAAGGGATCGGAGATCGACGGCCGGCAGGTGGCGATGATGTCGAGCGCGCCCGAGTTGATCGCGTCGATCATGAGATCGGGGCTCGTCCAGCGGCCGACGCCGAGGACGGGCTTCGTGACGACCTCGCTGATCCGCTTCTGCCACGGAATCGCCCTCCCGGAAGCGTAGAAGCGCGATGGGGTCGCATCCTCGCCCCATTCCGCGATGCCTGAGAGGTTGATGTCCCACACGTCGACGAGGTGATCGGCCATCTGAGCGAACGGGACGGCGTCGCGCTCGAGCTGCGTGCCGGGCTCCCCGAGGAACATGTCGCAGGAGAGGCGCACCGCGATCGCCGTGTCGTCGCCGACCGCCTCCTTGACCTGCTCGATCGTCTCGATCCAGAAGCGGGCGCGATTCTCGAGCGAGCCGCCATACTCGTCGGTGCGCTTGTTGTAGAACGGGGTCAGGAACTGCTGCGGCAGGTAGGAGTGCGAGCCGTAGACGTACACGATGTCGAAACCGGCCGTGCGTGCGCGAACCGCCGCGTCGACGTACATCTGCTGCACGTCGCGGATGTCGTCCTTGTCCATCTCGATGCAGTACGTGAGGTGCTCGAAGTCGCTCGGGATCTGCGATGGGCCGCGCGGGACGGCTCTGGTCTCCATGCAGGGAGCGTGGGGCCCCCCGTACCACAACTCGCAGGCGGAAAGGCAGTCGTATTCGTGGAGCATGTCGCACATGACGGAGAGGTTCTTGATGTCGTCGTCGTCCCAGAGCCGCGCCGAGACGCGGTGAGTGTCGTCCGATTCGGGCGAGATCGAGCAGTACTCGGTGCAGACGCCGCCATAGCCGCCCTCGGCCTTCATCGCGCGGAAATAGGCCTGATTCATCGGCTTTTCCGACCCGAACCCGTTGCAGTGGGGCACCTGATAGAAGCGGTTCTTCATCGTCTTCGGACCGAGCTGAATCGGCTCGAAGAGAATGTCGTAGCGGGGATCTGCAGCCATCGAGTGGAGCCTCCTCGTCGCGGTCTGTGGCGCGATTCTACGCCACGCGCTCTGGAGTCGGCGCCGCCAGCTGCGGTCACGTGCAAACGTGCAGCTGGCGGCCGAACGCTCGCTCGAATGCGCCACTCTGGCGCTCGGCCGACCAGCGGGCGACGGTCGTGTCTTCGGAGCCCTCGATGCGAGGCTCGATCATGCCGTCCATCGCGAGGGCACGAGCCGCTCGGACGGTCTGATCCCGCGCAGCCCAGACGAGCTCGCGCTCGTCGGGCCCTTCCGGGGTGAACGCCTGCACCGCAATCGCCTCGCTTCCGTTGCGAGCCGACGCTCACGGGACGCGTCCTGCCGTCAGACCCCCGTCGAGAATGAACGATTGGCCGTTCGCGAAGGAGGCCTCGTCGGAAGCAAGCCAGACGGCCAGCGAAGCGACCTCGTCGGGCGTCGAGATGCGTCCGACTGGATGCATCGCCGCGGCGTTCGCGCGCGCGGCGTGAGGGTCCGGCTGCGCCTCGTAGTACTGGTCGAGCATCTCTGTCGCCACGTAGCCGGGGCAGATGCTCGTACAGCGGATACCGTCCGCGCCGTGGTCGATCGCGATCGAGCGAGTGAGTGCGAGCACCGCGCCCTTGGACGCACAGTACGCTGCGAGCCGGGGCTCCGACCAGAAGGCGTCGACCGAGGCGATGTTGATGATCACTCCGCCGCCCGCCCGCCGGAGCTGAGGTATCGCGTACTTGGAGCAGAGAAAAACGCCGCCGGCGTTGACGGAGAGAAGACGGTTCCACTCTGCGGGTGACGTCTCCTCAACCGTTGCCTCGAGTTCGACCCCTGCGTTGTTCACGAGCACGTCGAGACGTCCGTGGCGCTCGACGGCCGTCGCGATCAATCGCTTGGCCTGTGCGGGCTTCGAAACGTCCGTTCGGACGTAGCCGGCTGTAATCGGCTCGATCTCGGGCGGCGCGGTACGGCTTCCCGTGACCACCGCCGCTCCTTCGAGAGCGAACCGACGCGCGATCGACAGCCCGATGCCGCGACTCGCCCCGGTGACGACGGCGACCTTGCCGGCGAGCCGCATCAGGTCCGGTTCAGAGGGGCGTCGAGGCGTGTGTCGGCCGCTGCCACGGGCGGCGCTTCCCGATCACGCGCTTTGGCGGCCCGTCGCTGCGCCACACCTCGCCGCGAGGCGGTAGTGGCGTCTCGAGCAGGTCGGCTCGGCCCTGCACGACAAGGCATCCAGGGTACGCTCGGGAGAGCATCCCCGCGACGGCGACGAAGCCGACGAGCGCCTCAGGAGCCCCCTCGATGACGGCGTGATCCTCCTCGAACGACCGAGAGATCTGTACCGGATCGAGCCGCTCGAGGAGGGCGTCGTGGAGAACGTCCGCCTCCACTTCGAGGCGAACGGATGAATCCTCCGCCCGGCCGGGCCAGACTCTGCGCGCGGC
>JBBQXH010000312.1:0-3763 GCA_038209835.1 Gaiellales bacterium
CCCGACGTAGAACGGCACCTTGTCCATCGTGTTCATCACCGAGGAGATCAGGGCGGCCATGTAATGCGCCGGGTAGTTCGCCTTCAGGTAGGCCGTGCGGTCGGCGATCAGCCCGTAGCAGGCGGCGTGCGACTTGTTGAAGGAGTAGTCCTGCGCCTGCTCCATGTCCTTCCAGAGCTGTTCCGCGACCTTCTTCTCGACCTGGTTCTCGAGGCAGCCCGCGATGAACTTGTCCTTCAGCGACGCCATCAGCGTGTGGATCTTCTTGCCGATCGCCTTGCGAAGATCGTCGGCCTCGGCCGGCGAGAAGCCGGCCAGCCGCTTCGCGATCTCCATGTACTGCTCCTGGTAGATGCAG
This sequence comes from Gaiellales bacterium, assembly GCA_038209835.1. Taxonomy (GTDB): domain Bacteria; phylum Actinomycetota; class Thermoleophilia; order Gaiellales; family Gaiellaceae; genus JBBQXH01. Next base: position 359 of record JBBQXH010000312.1, read on the forward strand.
ATGCCGTAGGTCGGCTCGGTGATCGCCTTCAGCCGCTCGTCCGCGTACGCGACCTGCTCCTGACCCGCCTTGCGCTTCGCATACCCGGGGATGTAGCCCATCGGGCCGGGGCGGAAGAGCGCGACGAGCGCGATCAGGTCCTCGAACTCGGTCGGCTTCACCTGACGTAGCGCCTCGCGCATGCCCGACGACTCGAACTGGAAGACGCCTGTCGAGTCGCCGCGCCGCAGCATCGCGTACGTCTTCTCGTCGTCCAGCGGGAGCTGCGTGATGTCGACGTCGCCGATCAGCGCGATCGCGGCCTCGATGACGTCGAGGTTCCGCAGGCCGAGGAAGTCCATCTTGAGCAGGCCGAGCGCCTCGACGTCCTGCATCGCGAACTGGGTCACAACCTCCTGATCGGCGCCCTTCTGCTGGAGCGGGACGTACTCGACGAGCGGCCTGTCGCCGATGACGACGCCCGCCGCGTGGATCGAGTCCTGCCTGACGAGGCCCTCGAGCGGCCTCGCGAGATCGACGATCTGGCGCGCCACCTCATCCGCGTCGTAGGCCTGCCGCAGGTCGCCGCCCGGCTTCATGCAGTCGTCGAGATAGACCTTCGGGCCTTCGGGGATCGCCTTCGCGACCTTGTCCACGACGCCGTAGGGAATGTCGAGGACGCGACCCGCGTCGCGCACGGCGGCCCGTGCGGCCATCGTCCCGAAGGTGATGATCTGGGCAACGCGATCGCGGCCGTACTTCTCGGCAACGTAGTTGATCACCTGGTCGCGCCCGTGCACCGAGAAATCGATGTCGATGTCGGGCATCGACTTGCGCCCCGGGTTGAGGAAGCGCTCGAAGAGCAGGTCGTACTTGATTGGATCGATGTCGGTGATCTCGAGGCAGTAGGCGACGAGTGAGCCGGCCGCCGATCCACGGCCCGGTCCGACGCCGATGCCGTTGCCTTTCGCGAACGCGATGAAGTCCCAGACGATCAGGAAGTAGTCCGCGAACCCCATCTCCCGGATCGTCTTCAGCTCGAACGCAAGCCGTTCCTCGAGCTCGGGCGTCACGCGCTCGTACCGGCGCCGGATGCCCTCGCCGCAGAGAGCGACGAGATACTCGAACGCATCGCGCCCGTCGGGGGTCGGGTAGGTCGGCAGCAGGATCCGCCCGAGCTCCATCGTCACCGAGCAGCGCTCGGCGATCTCGAGTGTCCTCGCCATCGCCTCGGGCAGATGGCCGAACGTCTCCTGCATCTCGGCCGGGGTCTTGAAGTAGAACTGGTCGGTATCGAACCTCCAGTGATTGGGGTTGGCGAGCGAGTCGCCAGACTGGATGCAGAGGAGCGCCTCGTGTGCGCGTGCGTCCTCGTGGCGCAGATAATGGATGTCGCCCGTCGTGACGAGCGGGACCCCACTCGACTCGGAGAGCGCGATGAGCTGGGGATTGACCTTCTGCTGGACCGGCAGCCCCGCATCCTGCAGCTCGACGTAGACGGACTCGCGCCCGAAGATGTCGCACAGCCGCGCGAGCTCTCCTTCGGCCTCCCTCGTCTGGCCCTGCTCGAGCGCCCTGCAGACCCGCCCCGAGAGGCAGCCCGACAGCGCGACGATGCCGTTCGAGTGGGAGGAGAGCAGCTCCCAGTCGACTCGAGGCTTGTAGTAGTACCCCTCGAGATAGCCGATCGAGGACAGCTTGATCAGGTTCGCGTAGCCCTCGTTCGATTCGGCGAGGAGCGTGAGATGCGCGTAGCCCTTCCGCTGTACCTTCCTGTCATCGGCGACGTAGACCTCGCAGCCGATGACGGGCTTCACGCCGGCCTTCTCGGCGTTTCTGTAGAGCTCGACCGCGCCGGCGAGCGAACCGTGGTCGGTGAGCGCGACCGCCGGCATCTCGAGCTCGACCGCCCGCGCTACGAGATCGGGGATCCTGCACGCGCCATCGAGGATTGAGTACTCCGAATGGACGTGCAGGTGGACGAAGGGGGCGCTCACTGACTGATCGTCATCCGGCGGTGCCACGGTTCTCGGTCGATCTCCGATCAGTCATCTGGGCGATTGTAGTGCTGGGTCCTGCCGGACAGCGGCGAACGTTGTCATTTTAGAAAACGCAGAGACTCCGATAGTCTCGCAGCATCTCGACGAACGGCTTCCAGATCATCCCGGCCGGGCCGTTTTCGCTCGGTGCGGCGACGCGCTTCGCCACCGGATTCGGGCCGCTCGGCTACGAGGCGGCGGCCGACGACGGGCTCCGACTCGCCTTCGCCCGGGACGATCACGACGGCTACGCGACCGCCGTCGTCAGGGAACGGGAGGGCGTGCTCGACGTCGAGACGACCGCGGCGGACGTCGAGAAGCAGGTGCGGAGGATCCTCTCCCTCGACGATGGCGAGGACTTCGCCGCGATCGGCGCTCGGGATCCGGTGATCGACGGGCTGATTAGGGAGCAGCCGGGATTGCGGCCCGTTCTCTTCGCATCACCCTACGAGGCGGCCTCCTGGTCGGTGCTCTCGACTCGTCAGGCGGCTCGGGTCGCCGCCCGGGTGAAGCAACGACTCGCGCAGGAGCTCGGCGACTCCGGCGCGTTCCCCCTCCCTCAGCGGATCGCCGGGGCCGATGAGCTGCCAGGGGTGAGCGGCGAGCGGGCGAGACGGCTTCGCGCAGTCGCAGAGGCCGCGCTCGGCGGCAGGCTCGACCCCGCTGAGCTGAGGCGGCTTCCGCCGGACGAGGCACTCGGCGCGCTGCAACGGATTCGTGGGATCGGCCCGTTCTTCGCGAGCCTGATCCTCGTGCGCGGGGTCGGAGCGCCCGACTACCTCCCGCTCGAGGTCCCGCGGGTGCGCGAGGCAGCGATGCGCGCCTACGGTCTCACTGAGCTCGACGACGCGCGATTCGAGAGCCTCGCCGAGCCGTGGCGCCCGTACCGCTCGTGAGTCGCATTCCTGCTTCGGGCGCACGACGATGCCTGACCGCGGCAAGGCGGGAACGGCAGCCCGTTGACACGGATAGGCCAGCTTTGAAAACGTTGTCAGCCGCCGACCACCGAAGGGAGAGTGCATGGCCTTCACCTCGACCAATGACCTGATCCTGCCTGCGACCGTGACCGGATCGTGGCCGCGGCCACGCTGGTACACGGCCAACATGTGGGGACGTCCGCTCGACACCGCGATGATTGATCCGTGGTATCGCGAGCAGTTCACCGACGCCCACGCGATCGTCGTCTCCGATCAGGAGCGCGCCGGGCTCGACATCCTGACGACGGGGGACTACCACCTCGATGAGGACGTCGCCGGCCGCTCCTGGCACCACTACCCATTGCAGCGCTGGAAGGGGCTCGAGCACGAGGAGCTCCAGACCCGGAACACGCGCTCGCCGCTGCTCGTCTACCCCACGGGCACCATGCTCGACTCGATCTACAAGACGT
>JBBQXH010000313.1:0-3748 GCA_038209835.1 Gaiellales bacterium
TCGCGCGTGACGCCGCCGGGCGCGACGACGCCGATCCCCGTTACCGCGGTGCGTCGCATCGCTGTCGGATCACCGGGCCTGCTCGGACGCGCCCGGCTCGGCCGGATGACGCTCCTCGGTGTCGACGTGACCCATGTCCGGCCTCGGCGCGAGCGGCCCGAGATGGAAGACGACGAAGGCGTCCTCGTCACCCTCGTTCATGAGCCGGTGCTTGACCTCGATCGGGATGAAGATCGCCTGGCCCGACCGGACCTCGTGCGGCTCGCCGTCGAGACGCGCCACGATGCTCCCGTTCACAACGTAGAGAAACTCCTCCGAGTACGGGTGATAGTGCTCGGAGATCCAATCACCCGGCTCGATCGTGGCGACGCCCATGAACCCGGACGTCGACTCGACCGACTTGGGGCTCAAGAGCGTTCGGACATCTCCGCCGCGGCGCGTGTCCGGGGCTACCTCGTCGACCCCGCGGATGTGTGCGTTCGATGCTGCTTCCATGCGACTCCTCCCTTGTTACGGCCCATGCTCGCATCGCGCCATCCAGCGCGTCAAGGCTTAGAAAGGGGAACGTGGACGCAGCGCCGGACGAATGCGATACTCACGATCCAAATCATGAGCATGGTCGCGTTCCTCTATCCGGGACAAGGGTCGCAGAAGGTCGGCATGGGTGCCGACCTGCTCGCGAGTGAGCCCGAGCTGCTCGACCACTATTTCGCCCAGGCCGAGGCGGCTTCAGGGCTGCCGATCCGTCGCTACTGCCTCGAAGGTCCGCCCGAGGAGCTGACCCGTACCGAGGTCGCTCAGCCGGCTCTGTTCGCGGTCTCGCTCGCCCTCACCGATGCGGCGCGGGCTCGAGGGCTGCGTGCTGACCTGGCCGCCGGCCATAGCCTCGGCGAGTACACGGCCGCGGCTGCGGTCGGCGCCCTCTCCGTCGAGGACGGGATCGAGCTCGTCAGCCTGCGCGGAAAGCTGATGGCCGAGATCCAGAACGAACGGCCGGGGGCGATGGCCGCGATCATCGGCCTGCCCGGCGAGCAGTTGCGGGAGCTTTGCGAGCAGGCCGGCGATGCGGGGGTCGTGACGCTCGCGAACCTGAACTCGCCCACCCAGGTCGTCGTCTCCGGCGAGGAGGCCGGGGTCGAGCGCCTGATGCAGCTCGCGGAGGAGGCCGAGGCGACGCGCGTCGTGCGCCTCAATGTCGGGGCGGCGTTCCACAGCGAGCTGATGAAACCCGTTCAGGCGAAGATGGCGAAGGCGGCCGAGGGAGTGCACTGGAGGGACCCTCGGGTGCCGCTCGCCGTCAACGCCACCGGTCAGATCGTCCGAACGGGAGAAGAGGTACGGGCGGCGCTCATCGCGCAGATCGCGAGCACCGTCCACTGGGTCGACTCCGTGCACTCGCTCGTCGCCGCTGGGTGCACGACGTGCCTCGAGCTGGGCCCCGGGCGCGTCCTCGGCGGACTCGTGCGCCAGATCGATCCGAGCCTCGACGTTTTCTCGGCAGACTCCTCCGAGCGGCTCGCGGTGTTCGTGGACGAGCGGCCCGGGGTCGTGCGCCTGTAACTGGGCGAACTCCTCTTACAGACGGTAGGAGAGTCTCGACGCCACGATCCCGTCCGCGAGGCGCGCATAGAGACGGGTGTTCTCGATCGCGACGGCCGCCTGGTTTGCCAGCGCGCTCGCAATGCTCACGTCCTTGTCTCCGAGGCCTCCGTCGCGACGATTGATCACCTCGATGGCGCCGATCGTGCGCTCCTTCGTCCGCATCGGCACGGCGAGGATGTCACGCGTCTCGAAGCCCGTCTTGGAGTCGATCTCTCCGTAGAAGCGCGAATCGTCCCGGGGCGAGTCGACGACGAGTGGCTCGCCGTTGTCCACGACCCATCCGGCAATGCCCGTCCCGATCGGGACGCGGTGCTGCTTGACAGCCGCGCCTGACTCGCCGGTCGCGACCTCGACGGTCAGCTCTCCCGCCTCCTCGTCGACCAGGAAGAGCGAGCTGGTCTCGGCGTTGAGGAGCTCGGTCGCCGAAGACATGATCAGCTCGAGCAGCTCGTCGAGCTTCAGCGTCGAGTTCAGGGCGCCTGAGATCTCGACCAGGCGGTTGAGACGGCCGGTCTCCTGGTCGAGCTGACTGCGTAGCGCTGCGATCTCACGGTCCTTCTCCTCGAGCGCCTTGTTGTCCGCCATCACGTCCTCCTTCTAGCCCGCTGCTGCGGCTGTCAGCTCTTCCTCTGCCATGAACTCCTCGACGAAACTCGTCGTGACGTCTCCCGCTTGGAACCGAGGGTGGGCGAGAATCCGTTGGTGGAACGGGATCGTGGTCTTGACCCCGCGGCCCTCGATCTGGAACTCGGTCAACGCTCGCCGCATCCGCTCGATCGCGCGCTCCCGATCCGGAGCCCACACGATGAGCTTCGCGATCAACGAGTCGTAGAACGGACTGACCGTCCAGCCCGGGTAGCAGTGGGAGTCGACGCGCGTCCAGGGCCCGCCCGGGGGAACATACGTCTCGAGCCGGCCGGCCGTGGGCGCGAAGTTCGAGTCCGGGTCCTCGGCGTTGATCCGACATTCGATCGAGTGCCCGCGTGGCTCGAGGTCCTCCTGCACCACTGACAGCGGCTCGCCGGCGGCAACGCGGATCTGCTCCTGGATCAGATCGACACTCGTGATCATCTCGCTCACGGGGTGCTCGACCTGGATCCGGGCATTCATCTCCATGAAGGCGAAGTTTCCTTCGGCGTCGAGCAGGAACTCCATCGTTCCCGCGCCCGTGTAGCCGACCGAGAGTGCGCCGTTGACGGCCTTCTCGCCGATGTCCTTCCGCATCTCAGGCGTCAGGTGGATCGACGGCGCCTCCTCGATCAGCTTCTGGTGGCGTCGCTGCACCGAGCAGTCGCGTTCGCCGAAATAGACGCCCTTGCCGTGCTGGTCGCACACGATCTGGATCTCCGTGTGCCGCGGTCCTTGCAGGTAACGCTCGATGTAGACGGCGCTGTCCTTGAACACCGCCTGTGCGGTCGACCGCGTCGATTGGTAGAGGCCGGGCAGCTCGTCGCGGCTCCAGACGACGTTCATCCCGCGCCCGCCACCGCCGGCAACAGCCTTGATGATGACGGGATAGCCGATCGAGTCCGAGATCTCTCGCGCCTCGTCGACCGTATTCACCGGATCGACCGTGCCCGGCAGGAGCGGCAGGCCGGCCTTCTGCATCAGCTCTCGCGCGGTGGCCTTGTCGCCGACCTTCTCCATGACGTCGGGTCGAGGCCCGATGAACGTGATCCCCTCGTTGGCGCAGATCTCGGCGAAGTGGGGATCCTCGGAGAGGAACCCGTATCCCGGATGGATGGCGTCGGCGCCCGTCTTGCGCGCCGCGCCGATGATGCTCGGTATGTGCAGGTAGCTTCGGCCGACGGCCGGCGGCCCGATCTGGACGGCTTCGTCTGCGAAGCGAACGACGGCTGACTCAGCGTCCGCCGTCGAGTAGACCGCCACGCACTCGATCCCGAGCTCGCGGCAGGCCCGTGCGACCCGAAGGGCGATCTCGCCTCGATTCGCGATCAGGACCTTGGCGAACACTGTCTGCTACTCGTCGATCGGCTCGAGGATGATGAGCACCTGCTCGAACTCGACCCAGGCGCCCTCCTCGACGACGATCTCCGCCACGCGGCCGGCCCGATCGGCCTGCACCTGGTTCATGAGCTTCATCGCCTCGACGATGGCGACCGTCTGGCCGGCGTCGACCACGTCG
>JBBQXH010000314.1:0-3748 GCA_038209835.1 Gaiellales bacterium
AGCGAGGTCGAGCTCGTCTGCGACAGGGTCGTGATCATCGACCACGGCAAGGTGGTCGCCGCCGGTACACCCGCGGAGCTCGGACGCCCGGGAGGGGTCGAGATCGAAACCGCGTTGGGAACCAGGCACATCCCCGACGCCGGCCGCGACGACGTGCCCCGCCTCGTGGCGGAGCTGGTCGCGGCGGGCGAGCAGATCTACGGAGTGCGGGTCGTTCGAGGCGATCTCGAGGACGTCTATCTCGACGCCGTCGGCGAGAACGAATGAGCGGCCTCGGGATCATCATCGGCTATGCCCTGCGCGAAGCCGTTCGGCGCAGAGTCCTCGTCGTCGTCCTCGTTCTGACCGCGGGCTTCCTCGCCCTCTACGGGCTGGGTGCAGACCGTGCCTTCGGCGAGACGGAGGGTTTCACGTCGCAGGCGAGTGAGTTCGGGGTCGACTCGAAGACGCTCGCGGGGGCGACCGTGTTCGGGCTCTCGATGTTCGCGACGCTGTTCCTGGGAGTCATTCTCGCCGCCTTCCTCACCCTCGGTGTGGTTCGCGGCGACGCCGAGCGCGGTCTCCTTCAGCCGCTCGTCGTCCGCCCACTCGGCCGGTCGACACTCCTCGTTGCCCGGTTCGCCGGAGCTGCGCTCGCCGGCGCCCTGTACGTGGTCGCTGTCTTCCTCGCGGCCATGCTCATCACGGGTGCCGTCGGCGGGTGGTGGCCTGATCGGATCGTCGTGCCGGCCGCCGAGCTCGCGGGCGCTGTCGCCATTGTCGCGGCCATCTCGATCCTCGGCTCGGTCTTCCTCACCTCGACGGCGAACGGAATCGCCGTGTTCATGGTCTTCGGCGCCGGACTGACCGCCGGGCTGCTTGGCCAGGTCGGTGAGGCAATCGGCTCGCCCACGCTGCAGGACGTCTCGCGCATCGCCTCGTGGGCGCTCCCGTTCGAGGCTCTCTACCAGGATGCGCTCAGCCGCATCACCGCCGACACGAGCGGGTTCACCAAGGTGGCCATCGATCTCGGCCCCTTTGGCGGAGCCCAACCCGCCGGTAGCTGGATCCTGCTCTGGGCGCTCGCGTACACGGCGCTCGTGGGCGGTCTGGCGCTCTACGGATTCTCGCGCAAGGATCTCTGACGGATCGGCTCGACGATTGCCGCGCAGTCGAGGTCTCCCTTACCTTGCTCGACGAGAGCCGAGAAGAGAGCGCGGGCGCTCGTGAGATGGGGGAGGGTGAGTCCGCGCTCCTCCGCGAGGTCGTGCGCAAGCCGCAGATCCTTCAGCAGGGTGTCGATCTTTCCGCCGGGAACGTAGTCTCGGTCGAGCATCCGCGCTCCCTGCTCCTGGAGGATCCGCGAGTCGGCCCACCCGCCCCGTAACGCCTGCTGCAGGAGCCGCGGATCGACACCGGATGCCTCCGCGAGGACGAGCGCCTCGGCCACCGCTTCGAGCGCGAGGCCCACGATCAGCTGGTTGGCGACCTTGGCGGCGTGGCCGGCGCCTGCGCCGCCCACCCGTACGACATTCTCCCCGAGCGCGGCGAGGATCGGCATCGCCCGCTCCACGTCTTCGTTGGTGCCGCCGGCCATGATCGCCAGACGGCCTGTCTCCGCGCCGAGCGCTCCGCCCGAGACCGGTGCGTCGACCCAGCCGACTCCCCGTCCGGCGAGCAGGCTCGCGCGCTCGATCGAGTCTCGCGGGTCCGAGCTGCCCATGTCGATGACGAGCTGTCCGGACGATAGGAGCGGCCCGAGCGTCCCGAGCACCTCTCCCGTGGCGGCCGAGCTCAACAGGATCAGCAGGATGCTCTGCGCGCCTGCCGCCTCCTCGAGCGTTTCGACGAGCGGGATGCCCTGGGTGAGCTGCGGCTCGAGCCGGGTGCGGTTCCAGCCGGTGACCCCGAAACCGGCCGCGACGAGGTTCCGTGCCATCGGGCGCCCCATCAGACCGAGGCCGAGGACGGAGACGGTCTGACTGGCATTCACGGCCCGGCGACTCTAGCGTTCCCCGAGTCATATTCCGAACGAGAGGAGCACCGTGAATCGCGAGAACATCCAGCCCGAGGGCATGGCGCCGCCCGGGCCGCCCATCACTCCCGTCGTCGTGAGCGGCGACCTCGTCTATACGTCGGGGCAGGCGCCGTTCGATGCCGAGGGCAAGCTCGTGTCCGACGACCTCGCCGAACAGACCCACCAGGTCTTCCGGAACCTCGAGCTCTGCCTGCGAGCCGCCGGCTGTGGCTTCGAGGACGTCGTGAAGGTCAATGCCTATCTGGCGGATCTCGCTGACTTCCCCGCCTACAACGAGATCTACCGCGAGTACCTGAAGGAGCCGTACCCGGCGCGCACGACCGTGGGGGCTGCTCTCGTGGGCTTCAAGGTCGAGATCGAGATGGTCGCCCGCAAGGCCTGATCTGCCTCTCGTGTTCATCGGAGTCTCTTGCGGCGGTGAGTTCTGGGGGCTCGACGTGTTCCGCTCGGTCGAGGAGCTCGGCTACGACGGGCTCTTCACCGGCGAGCATCTCCTCTTCCACCGGCCCGTCTGGGACGCCGTCTCGATGTGCACGGCGATGGCCTGCGCGACCGAGCACATCGCCGTAGGCCCGGCCGCGACGATCGCACCACTCCGGCACCCGACGCTGCTCGCAAAGGAGTTCGCCGGGGTCGACCGCATCTCCGGCGGACGCCTGATCCTCGTCCTGGGAGTCGGCGGAGACAATCCGAAGGAGTTCGAGGCAACGGGAGTCCCGCTCGAGCGGCGCGGCCGAAGGACGACCGAGACGCTCGAGATCCTTCGTCGCTACTACTCTGGGGAACGTTTCTCGTACGACGGCGAGATCTTCCAGCTCGACGACGTGTGGCTCGATCCGCTGCCCACCCGGCCAGGTGGGCCACCGCTCTGGGTCGCCGGCAGGGCCGAGCTGACGCAGCGGCGGGCCGCTCTGCTCGCCGACGGCTTCCTTCCGTACATGGTCACGGCCGAGCGCTGCCGCTCCATGTTCGAACGGGTCGAGGAGCTTGCGGCGGAGGGCGGGCGGGAGCTCGGACCTGCGTTCGCCCGCGCCGCGTACGTCTACGTTTCATTCGGGGAGGACGCAGACGAGGCGCGGTCGCGAGGGAACGAGCACCTGGCGTGGCGCTACGGCGAGCCGCGGTTCACCGGCGATCTGGCCGGCAAGTACCTCGTAGCTGGCGACGCCGACGCCTGCGCGGAGGGCCTTCGAGCATTCGCCGATGCTGGGTGCACCCATCTCGTGCTCTCGCTCGTCCGCAGAGGCGGCGAGCCGCCATCGGAGGCTCTGGCCGCCGCAGCCGGCTCGCTACTGCCTCTCGTGCGTTAACGGCCTGACCGGAAACCCCACCACGTCCGGAGGCGGCGCGTGAGGGCGCCTGGCTGCGTCCTCGGAGGCGGCGTTACTCGCCTAGTAGCGCTGCCTCCTGCGTCCTTGCCACGCACCCTCACGCGCGAGTCCCGCCCGCGCCGGGGTTTCCGGACAGACCCTCAGGGCTCGTCGAAGAGCTCGTCGTAGACCTCGTCGAGCCGCGGGTAGGTCTCCCAATCGCCGGTGCCCCGAAGCGCTCGAGCCGCGATCACATTCCCTGCCCGAGCACATGCGGGCGGCCCCATGCCATGGAGTAGCCCGAACGCGAAGCCCGCCGCGAAGCCATCACCGGCGCCGATCTCGTCGACGACCTCTTCGAAGCGTGCCGGCGGAAGCTCGAGTTCCCCCTCGTTCTCCCAGACGACGGCCCCTCGCGCCC
>JBBQXH010000315.1:0-3731 GCA_038209835.1 Gaiellales bacterium
CCGCCAGCGCGATCGCATACGTCCTGACGAGGCTCGTCACGACCGGTGTCGCGATCAACGAGATCACGGAGAAGATGACCACGGCGATGATGAACGTCACCCATCCGATCCTCACCTGCTCGAAGATCGCCGCGACGATGAGCAGCGCGATCGCGTTCGTCGCCAGAGCGAAGCCGATGCGAGCCGTGAGTCCGATGCGGGAAGCGTAGTCGGTCAAGACAGCGTCCAGGGTTGCCGATAACGAGTCCATGACCTGGGTGCTGATCGCGCTCGTTTTCGTGGTCTTCGTCGCCGTCCTCGGCGCGATCCTCTCCGAGGGCGAGCGGCAGCGCCGGCGGCATTAGAACTCGCGGCCTTCACTCCGCTCCCTCCGATCCCTAGAATCCCGCGTCTCCACGTGACGAAGGGGGCGTGAATGGAGAAGGAGGGCGCTCCGGCACCGTCGGAGCCGGTCGAGGAGGAGGGGCTCAAGGCCAACGGGATCGGCTTCATCGACGGTCTCTCGATCGGGCTGGCCTCGACCGCTCCCGCGTACTCGCTGGCCGCGGTCATCGGATCGGTTGCCGTGGTCGTCGGGATCCAGGCGCCGGCTGCGCTGCTCACGGCGTTCATCCCGATGTTCCTGATCGCGGGCGCGTTCTTCTACATGAACCGCGCCGATCCGGATGCGGGCACGACCTTCTCGTGGGTCACGCGGGCCATGGGCCCCTATTTCGGCTGGATGGGGGGATGGGCCGTCACCACGACCGGGATCCTGGTCGTCGGCTCGCTCGCCGACGTCGGCGCGCGGTACTTCTACCTCCTGATCGGCGCGGACGGGGCTGCGGGATCGAAGGTGGCAGTCACCGTGCTCGCGCTCGCCATCATCGTCGTCATGACGGCCATCTGCGTGATCGGGACGGAGCTCTCGGCGCGGATCCAGAACGTGATGACCCTCTTTCAGGTATCTGCGCTCCTCATCTTCGCCGCTGTTGCGCTGATCAAGGTCTGGACCGACCACGCGACGCCGAAGTCGATCTCGCCCGAGGCCTCGTGGTTCTCGCCGTTCGCCGTCTCGAGCTTCTCTGCGCTCGTGTCCGCGCTGCTGCTCGGCGTCTTCATCTACTGGGGCTGGGAGAGCGCGGTGAACCTGACCGAGGAAACGACCGACTCGACCCGCGCGCCAGGTCTGGCCGCGATCGCGTCGACGCTCGTCCTGCTCGTGACGTACGTGGGCGTCACGACGGCGGTCGTCGCGTACGCCGGAGTCGACAAGCTGACGCAGTTCGACGACGACGACGCCATTTTCAGCACGCTGGGGGAGAGCGTGCTTGGCGGCAAATGGGACTGGTTCGTCGTCCTCGCGATCGTCGTCTCTGCGGTCTCGTCCTGCCAGACGACGATCATCCCTGCCTCCCGCACGACGTTCTCGATGGGTCGTGCAGGCGCCTTCCCACAGCGCTTCGCCGACATCAACCGGCGCTTCCGGACTCCTGCGTTCTCGACGATCGTCGTCGCCGTCCTAGCCACGCTCTGGTACGTGCCGGCGAACTTCGTCTCCGAGAACTTCTTCTTCGACACGCTCTCGGCGTTGTCGCTCATGATCTCGTTCTACTACGGCCTCTCGGGGCTTGCCTGTGCGATCTACTACCGTCGGGAGCTCGTCAAGTCGGTCAAGAGCTTCATCCTGATCGGCGTCGCCCCGCTCATCGGCGCGGCGATCCTCTTCTACCTCTTCGCCAAGTCTGCGATCGATTTCACCGATGCCGACTCCTCCTACACGGGTCAGACCTGGCTCGGGGTCGGCCCGCCGCTCGTGATCGGCGTGGGCTTCCTCGTCCTCGGGTTCGTGTTGATGATCGTGTGGAGAATCATCGGGCACACGGGCTACTTCAACCGGCCGGCCTTCGAGAAGGTGGATCCCGGTGTTGCGGCCGGCCACATCAAGGTCGCGGCCGACGATGTCTGAGTCATGGCTGACCTGATCCTCGGATATGACGGCTCGGACGCTTCGGACGCTGCGCTCGAGACGGCGATCGAGCTCGCCCGCCAGTTCGGCGACAGGCTCGTGATCGCCTATGCCGACCTCCCGCCGGATCGGCTGAGGGGCGAGGAGTTCAAGGCTCATCAGGAGGCCCTCCGTGAGCTGGGCGCGGAGGCAACGGGAAAGGCCGACAGGCGCGCGGCCGAGGCCGGCGTCGGGCGCGAGGTCGTGTGCGTCGCCAACAAGCCCGCCGAGGCCCTGCTCGGGCTTGCGTACGAGCGCGACGCCCGTTACATCGTGATCGGAACCCACGGCGAGTGCCCCATCGTCGGGGCCATCCTCGGCAGCCTTCCGCACAAGCTCCCGTCTCGCTCGCCGATCCCGGTCGTGGTCGTCCGCGTCCCAAAGGGGTAGAGGCTCGAGCTCCGCGCGGGGAGAAGCCGCTACCCTGGGCGGGCAGCGCCATGCGACGAATTGCCCTCATCGTCAGCTGCCTCGCTGCGCTAGCCGCCGCGGGGCCTGCCGCCGCCGAGCCGCTCGGCTGCGGGGTTTCGAATACACGACCGCTCTGGGTCGAGTTCGCCGACGGGACCGTGAACTTCCGCCAGGCGATCTTCGGGCACCCGGGGATCGTCGTCGCGACGAGCGGCGTGCAGCGCGCCGCCGAGCTCCGCGCACTTGGGGCGCAGACCGCCTTCTGGCAGATGAAGCTGAAGAACATCGTCGGCGTACCGAACTTCCCGGACGAGCCGGCGGCGGTTGAAGCCAAGGTTGCTGCGCTGATTGCGAGCGCCCGAGCATCCGCCGGATGCGAGACGCCGCCGATCGCGCTCAACGAGCTGTGGGGACAACAACGCACGACGCCCTGGCCTCCCGAGGTGAGCCGGTACCGCGCGAACATCCTTGCCGCGATGCGACAGCTCTCCGACGCTGGGCTGAGGCCGTTCCTGCTCGTGCCCGGCCAGTCCCACGGACCGCGGGCACCGTACGTCGGCGACACGGCCGAGCAATGGTGGCTGGACGTTGCGAAGGCCGGCTACATCGTGCGGGAGATGCACTTCAACGCGCCCTACATCTACCAGCAGGGGGCGATCGTGGGGAGCCGCCTGCGCCGGATCGCGATGCGGACGTCGCTCGAGACGTTCGTGAACATGGGGATCCCGGCCGAGCGGCTCGGCCTTCTCCTCGGCTTCCAGTCGGGTCCCGGCAAGGGCGGTCGCGAAGGGCTCCGGCCGAGCTACAAGTGGTTCGACATCGTCAAGCGGGACGCGCTCGCTGCCAAGCAGGTGGCGAAGGAGCTCGGCGCCTCGACGATCTGGTCCTGGGGATGGGGCACCTTTGACGCGGCGGGCGCCGATCATGACAAGCCCCGTGCAGCCTGTGTCTATCTCTGGGCGCGCGGCCAGGACCTGTGCGATGCCCTCGGCATCGCTGGCCCCCGCTTCAACGCGAGTCTCTCCGAGGGCCAGATCATCCTCCCGATCGGTGTTCAGTGCCGGACGGGCGCGGGTTCTATTCGCGACGGGGTCGTCGAGTCGCTCATTCCCGCGGCCGGGAGCCGGGTGGGCGCGCTCACGGCGCTCCTGACGAGGCTCGTGACCAAGGGTCGTGGCGCTCCCGTTCGTGGGGATGACATCTCCCAGGCGAAGACGATTCTCATCGCCGAGCATTTCGGCGGCGACGAGGGCATGTACAGGGCCGCGCTCGAGGAGCGGGGCATCGGAGACGATCTCGTCGCCGCCGTGATCGCCGACCAGTTCCGCTACCA
>JBBQXH010000316.1:0-3725 GCA_038209835.1 Gaiellales bacterium
CCATCCCTTCCATGCTGTCCATCTCTTCCGCGTACTGCGCCATGGTCTTCACCTCGCGCTTCTGCGCGTCGACGATGCGCTGGGCGAGGTCCTCGAGCTCCGGATGCTCACCCTCGTCCAGAGCCATGCGACCCATCGCAATGGCACCGTTGTGGTGGGCCACCATCATCGTCGCGAAAGCGACGTTCACGTCGTCGACGTTGTCGAAGCCGCCGGACGTGAACTCCATGCCCATCTCCTCCATCGACATGCCGAGCGCCTCGGCACCGTTCGGATCGACCTGATCGGAGCCGTACCAGGCTTTGCGCCATTCCAGCATCTGGTCGATCTCGCCCTGCTGGTTCGCGATGATGTCGTCCGCGATCGTGAGGAGCTCGGGCTCGCTCAGTCCCGCCTCCTTGGCCTCGGTCGCCATCTGGATCGCCTGCTCGTGGTGGGGAACCATGCTGTCGATGAATGCCTGGTCGAACGGGACCGCCCCGGTGTCGGCGGCGGCCGCCTGGTCTGCGTCGGTGCTGCCGCCGCCTCCGCAACCCGCTGCTAGGAGAGCAACGAGCACCGCGGTGAGGGCAAACAGAACTGCCGTCCTTTTCATGTGTTTCTCCTGATTTCGCGTTGCCACGGTCTCGGCAGGAACGCGAGAAATCAGTTTCGAAATCGCTGGAGCAGGACCGGTGACGCGCGCGCCTGCTGCGTGACCTCGATCACGATCGCGTGAGATCGGGGGATTGCCGGATACGGCCTCGTGCGCCACGCGAACGTCAGGCGAGGCGCTCGGGTGACAAAGCGGACGACGAGCGTCACGAGGATGAGACACAGGCCGATCGCTGTGCCGGCCATGCCGTCGTGGTCGGGCGACATCGAGTTGTGAACCCCGTGGCCCACTCCCATGAACAGGCACAGGGCGAATGCGAGCGCCGCGACGAGCACAACCGCGCGTCGATGCGCAGCGGCTCCCTTGTGCACCTGCTGCATAGCTACAGGATCCGGCGGGCCCCGACCCACGTCGATGCGTACCAGGCCTCGTCGAGGCTCGAGATCTTCACGACGTCGCCGGTGTGCGGAGCATGGATGAACTGGCCATTCCCGATGTACATGCCATTGTGCCCGAGCCCGTGGAAGAAGACGAGATCACCCGGCTGGAGCTGGTCGCGGGAGACGGCGACTCCCATCGTGTACTGCGAGGCGGCGTAATGCGGAAGCGAGACTCCGACTTGCGCGTAGACATACATCAGGAGGCCGGAGCAGTCGAACCCCTGACTCGGTGACGCGCCTCCCCACACGTACGGGATACCGAGGTACTGCATCGCGATCGAAACCACTTGACTTCCGAGTGCGCTCCCCGGCGACGTCCCGATCCCCTGCGGCGTCGAGATCTGCGGCGTGCGCCCGTCCGACGCGCTCGCGACCGAGGCGTCCACGCTTACCGCGGCTGCTTCCTGCGCCAACCGTTCGCGCTCGGCGTCGCGCTGCCGTGCTTCTTCCTCGAGCCTGCGCTGCCGTGCCGCTTCCTCGGCCTCGAGCTGCGCGATCTGATCCTTGACCGACGCGTAGAGGCGCTGCCGTTCGGCCAAGCCACTCTCGATCTCTGCCCTCCGGGAGGCCCTGTCGGCGACGACTCCCTTCTGCTCTGCAACTGCCGACTCCAGTCGCCGCTCTTGCTGCTGAATCGATCGCCGGGCGGCTCTGACCCGCTTCAAGATGTCCGCGTCCTGTTCGGACACTCTGTTTGCGGCGTCCAGACGATCGAGGAGATCATCGAGGTTCGCGGCGCCGAGCAAGACCTCGATCGCGCTCGCGTCGCCTCCGCTCTGATAGAGGGCCACGAGGCGCTCCTGGAGGTTCTGCTGTGCAGCTCGGTTCGCTGCTCGGGCCGTCACGAGATGCCGCCTCGTCACGGCGAGCTCGTCACTGATCTCCTGCAGGCGCACCGTGGCCCCGTTGTACGCCTCCACCGCGAGCTCGAGGTTTGCGTCGAGCTGCTGAATGTCAGCGAGAACCTGCTGCGCCTCATCGCGCTTGCTCTGGATCTCTGACGGCGTCGCACGGCTCACGGTGCTCGCACCGAGCGCCGCAACGACGACGAGGGCCGAGACCAACCATCGACGTGCACACGTCCGTCGCTTCGGCAAACTCACAACGGAGGGTGACGCTACAGCGCGTTTGTGGAGGACCGATGGAGAACAGTCTTGCCGAGAGCTCGTCCTCTCCATGACTTCTTCACAATCCGCCGCCAAGCTATTCAGGGAGATGACCAACACGATCGTCGTGATCGACGATGAGCCGTCCGTTCAAGAGGTCGTTCGCGCGTACCTTGAGCGGGACGGCTACGACGTGCGGGTAGCCCGCGACGGCCGGGAGGGATTGGCGCTGGCCGAGCAGACAGCTCCGGCCCTGATCATTCTCGACCTGATGCTCCCCGATGTGTCCGGCGAGGAGATCTGCCGCGCGATCCGGGCACGGTCGGACGTCCCGATCGTCATGCTCACCGCGAAGGCGGGCGAGGAGGAACGGGTCGTCGGTCTGAAGGGCGGAGCCGACGACTACCTGACGAAGCCGTTTAGCCCGCGAGAGCTCGTTGCGCGGGTGGCCGCCGTGCTGAGACGATCCCAGAGCGTCACCGCGCCGCTGGTCGAAGTCCTCTCGGTTGCCGACGGTTCGCTCACGATCGACACCGTCGCCCACCAGGTGCGCAGAGATGAGCAACTGATCGAGCTCACGGTGAGCGAGTATCGCCTGCTTACCGTCCTCGCTCGCTATCCGGGTCGGGTCTACTCGCGGCTGGAACTGCTCGACGCCGTCCAGGGGAGTCAGTTCGACACGTATGAGCGAACCATCGACACCCACGTCAAGAACCTCCGCAGGAAGATCGAGCCCGATCCGAGGAACCCGCGCTATGTCGAAACCGTGTACGGCCTCGGCTACCGGATGGCCAAACAGTGAGCCGGCTATCGAACCTCAGTCTCCGTACCAGGTTGGCCATCGCGCTCGTAGGAATTGCGCTCCTTGCGGTCGGCCTCGCGACCCTCCTCGTCCAGCGCGGCCTCCACCCGCGGCTGTCACAGGCGGCGGAGTCACGGCTCGACAACTCCGCGGACAGGCTCGCGGAGGTCGCGTCCGGGCTGTACGAAGAGAAGGGCCGCTGGACCGAGCAGACGATTCACGATCTGGAGCACCTGGCGCTCCTGAACCGACTCGACCTCACCCTGGTCGACGCCCGTGGACAGACGCTCACCCGAGCGCAGGCAGACGGGATCGCCGAGCTGACACCCGGGCCCGGCGCTACGACGTCCGTGCCGATACTGGCTGGCGGCCGCGTCGTTGGCGTCGCTTCGATCGGACCGATCGGGGGCACTCTCCTCACCCCAGAGGAGATTCACCTCGAGAGCTCGCTCAATCGCTTGCATCTCGTCGCAGCCGCGATCTCGGCGTCAGCCGCGCTCGTCGTCGCGTTCGTGTTGGCGCAGACGCTTTCTCGGCCCCTACGCCGAATCCGCGAGGGAGCCCAACGAATCGAACGAGGTGAGCTCGACGCACGAGTCGAACCCGAAGGTGGAAGCGAGACGCGAGCCGTCGGCGAGGCGCTGAATCACCTCGCGGCGAACCTCCAGCGAGAAGACGAGCTCAGGCGCGAGAGCGTCGCCGACCTCGCACACGAGCTGCGAACCCCCGTGAGCGGCCTCCTCTCGCGCATAGAAGCCGCCCAGGATCACGTCCTCTCGAGC
>JBBQXH010000317.1:0-3722 GCA_038209835.1 Gaiellales bacterium
CGTGGACGAACTCGCCCCCGCCGATGTAGATTCCTACGTGCCCGAGCCCGTTGAAGAAGACGAGGTCGCCCGGCTCGAGAGCATCCCGTGAGACGGCGACGCCGTAGTTGTACTGCGCACCCGTGTAGTGGGGCAGCGATACACCCACCTGGGCGAACACGTACATGACGAAGCCCGAGCAGTCGAACCCGGAGGGAGAGGCGCCACCCCAGACGTAAGGCACGCCAAGGTACTGCATAGCAATGCCGACGACCCCGCTGTATTGCGAGGATGGTGCCGCCGCGATCGAGCCCGAGCCGCTCGAGCCGCCGCCTTCGTGGGCTGCGACCGATCCGCCTCCTCCGCTATCCACCGAACCACTGGCCTCGTCTGCCGCGACTCCGCTTGCTTCGACTCGATCGCCGAAGGCGCTGACACACCGGCAGCGGCCATCAGGAGCGCGTCGCGACGCCGAGGCAGAGCACCGCGAGAACAGCTCGCCGCCGGGAAGCTCGCCGTCGCCGCAGTGGTGGCAGTGGGGCATCTGCCGGCACTGCGCCGGGATGCTAACAGCCTCCCGTGACGACGGTCAACGTGGCGACCGCCGTCCGTTCTGGTACCTTGCGCGGCCCGTGCGACCGACCCGCCTTCTCGCCGGGCTCCTGACCGTGTGGCTGCTCATCGCCGGCGGTGCCTCGGCCTCACCCGCACAGATCCCGCTCGATGCCCGCCTGGCCCATGCACTCAACGTCGCGGGCATCTCATCCGCGCGAACCGGTGCGATCGCGGTGGATCTCGGGAGCGGTCGCACGGTCTTCACCCGGCACCCCGCCCGAGCCTTCCAGCCGGCGTCAAACGAGAAGCTGACTGTTGCGATCACCGCACTCGACCAGCTCGGGCCGGCGTTCCGGGTGCAGACACTCGTGGTCGGGGAGGGCAAGCGGACAGGACCGCGCTGGGACGGAAACCTCGTGCTCGAGGGCCGCGGCGATCCGTCTCTGGGCACGGGTGACCTCGACCAGCTCGCGGCCCGCCTGCATGCGATGGGAATCCGTCGAGTCTCGGGCCGCGTGGTGGGAGACGAGTCGTTCTTCGACAATCGCCGTACCGCGCCAGGGTGGAAGGCGTCGTTCTACAAGATCGAATGCCCACCGCTCTCGGCGCTCGTGGTCGACCGCGCCCTACTCGACGGGAGAGTCACAGACCGTCCGGCCCTGGCCGCTGCCGTCGCATTCAAGCGCGCACTCGACCGCGCCGGGATCCGGGTCTCGAAGAAGGCTGCGACAGGCACCGCGAGCCCGACCGCGACCGAGCTCGCGCACGTCCAGTCTCGGCCGCTCCGACTGCTCGTGAAGGAGATGAACACCGAGAGCGACAACTTCTTCGCCGAGATGCTGCTGAAGCAGCTCGGAGCGCACGAGTTCGGCAGCGGAACGACGGCGGCGGGCGCGAAGGCGGTGCGACGCGAACTCATGCAGCGAGACGTGCCCCTCACGGGCGTCCGAATCGTCGACGGCTCGGGCCTCTCGCGAAGCGATCGCGTGACGGCGCAGATGCTCTCCGCGCTCCTGCTCTCGGCGCGCGCCGATCAGCGGATCTCGGCGCCGTTCGTCGCTTCGCTCGCCGTGGCTGGGATCAGCGGCACCCTCGAGGATCGGATGACTCACCCACCGGCTCGCGGCAGGGTCAGAGCGAAGACCGGCACGACAAATGCCGCTTCTGCCCTATCCGGCTACGCGGGCGACGGCTACGTGTTCGCTCTCGTGATGAACGGAAACCCGGTCGACGTCGACGCGGCCAGGCGAGCGCAGGATCGGTTCGCGACCCTACTCAGCAAGTAGACGCTCGAACGCCGCCTCGTCGAGAAGCTCGACACCGAGCCGCTCCGCCTTCGCGAGCTTCGAGCCTCCGCCCTCCCCGATCACGAGGGCCGTCGTCTTCTTCGACACCGAATCCGTGACCCGTGCGCCGAGCGCCTCGAGCGCCGCCCGCGCCTCCTCGCGTGACCGACCTTCGAGTGTCCCCGTGATGACGTACGACTTGCCGGTCAACGGCCCTTCCTTCGGCCTGTCCGCGGGCGCGAGCTCGAAGCGCAGGCCGAGCTCACGGAGCTCCTGAACGAGCGCGCGGTTCTCGTCATCGGCGAACCATTCGGCGACGAGCTCGGCACGCTCCGGCCCGATCCCCTCGATCTGCTGGATCTCCTCCTGCGAAGCCTGCATCAACCTCTTGACGGAGCCGAAATGGTTTGCCAGGCTCTGCGCGACGACCCAGCCGACCTTGGAGATATTCAAACCGAAGAGAATCCGGTTGAACGGTTGGGCCTTCGAACGCTCGATCGACTCGATCGTCTTGGCAGCCGAGATCTCTCCGTAGCCGTCGAGCTCGACGAGCTGGTCGGCGGTCAGGCGATAGAGGTCTGGCATCGACCGAAGCAACCCCTCGTCCCAGAGGCGCCTGACGAACTGCTCGCCGACCCCCTCGATGTCCATCGCAGGCCCGACCCAGTGAATGAGCGTTTCGAGGCCGCGCGAGGGACACGCCCTGTTCGGGCACCGATGCATCGCCTCTCCCTCGGGCTTGACGACCTCGACGCCGCAGAGCGGACAGTGGGTGGGCATTTTCCAGGGAGCGGTTCCCGGCGCATGCGGCAGCACGGGACCAACGACTTGCGGAATCACATCGCCGGCGCGCTGGACGACGACCCTGTCTCCCTCCCTGATGTCCTTCCGGTTGATGTCCTCCTCGTTGTGAAGCGTCGCCGTGGACACGGTCACGCCGCCGACCTCGACCGGCTCGAGCTGCGCCCAGGGGTTGAGAGCGCCGGTGCGCCCGACACGCACGTGGATCGCGAGCAGCGTCGTCTGAGCTGTCATCGGCGCCCACTTGAACGCACGCGCCCAGCGGGGCCGCTCGTGCAGCGCGCCCAGCCGCGCCTGCTGGTCGAAGGAGTCGACCTTGATCACGATTCCGTCGATCTCGTAGTCGAGCTCGATGCGACGCTTCTCCCACTGTTCGCACACTCGCGCAACCGACTCGATCGACTCGTGCCGCTCGGCAAACGGATTCGTCCGAAAGCCGTGCTCGCGCAGCCACTCGAGCGCCTCCCAGTGACCATCGACCGGAACGCCCTCCCGGAAACCGAAGCCGTAGACCCAGATCGACAGCGAGCGCGAGGCTGTGATGCTCGGATCGAGCTGGCGAAGCGAGCCGGCTGCCGCGTTCCGCGGGTTCGGCGCCATCCTCTTCCCTTCGGCGAGAAGCTGCCCGTTGACGCGGCGGAAGGTCGTGAGGGGGAAGTAGATCTCACCGCGCACCTCGACGACGGCCGGTGGGTCACCGTCTGCCCGCATGCGCAGCGGAATGGCTTTGACCGTGCGCAGGTTCGGAGTCACGTCCTCGCCACGGAAGCCGTCGCCCCGGGTCGCACCGCGCGCGAAGGCACCGCGCTCGTAGACGAGCGAGACGGCCGAGCCGTCGATCTTGGGCTCGGTCACATACGCGACCGGCTCGTCCGAGTCGAGCCGCTTCCGAACGTCGTCCGCCCACTTCTGGAGGGCCTCGCCTGTCGTGACCTTGTCGAGCGAGCCCATCGGCGCTAGATGCTCGATCTTCGTGAACCGGTCCGAGGGTGGCGCGCCGACCCTCGTCGTCGGTGAGGCGGGTGTTCGCAGCGACGGGTGCTCGTCCTCGATCGTCACGAGCTCGTCGTAGAGCCGGTCGTACTCGGCGTCCGATAACTC
>JBBQXH010000318.1:0-3715 GCA_038209835.1 Gaiellales bacterium
CCAGCCTTCCTCGATCTCCCGTTCGCCCTCGAGCTTCGTACGGCCGTAGACCGACTGCGGGTTGGGCTGGTCCGACTCGAGATACGGCGTCCGCTTCGTCCCGTCGAAAACGTAGTCGGAGGAGAAGTAGACGACCGGAGCGCCCAGCCCGACGGCCCGTCGTGTGCCGAGGACGTTCACATCGGCTGCTTCGCTCGCGTCCCCTTCGGCGTCATCGACGCGCGTCCACGCGGCGGCGTGGAGCACGAGGTCGTACTGTCCGAGGCCGCTCGGATCCAGACGGACATCCCACTCCTGCCGAGTGAAGGTCGTCGCCCATGGAAACGCCTCGGCGAGCGCCGTTCCGAGCTGACCCCCGGCGCCGGTGATCAGGATGCGAGGGAATCGCGCTCTGAGAGGATCGGGCTCGTCGTGCTCCACAGGTGCCTGACGCGGGAATCGTTCCAGGGCAGCGTGTTCTCGTCCGGGTTCGCGGGATCGTACTCCTGCGTCACGTGGTAGCTGAAGAGGCAGTCGGTGAGCGCCTCGAACCCGTGCCCGTGATGCCCGGGCACGTAGACCGCGACGGGATTCTCGTCGCCGATGTCGACCGCCAGAGCCTCTCCGCTCGTCCGGTCGAGGACGACGACACGCGTCATGCCGCTGAGACACGCGAAGAGATCGTCCTGTCCGCGCTCATGGTAGTGCAGACCGCGAATGACGCCTTTGCGTGAGAATGAGACATTCGTCTGAACGGTCAGCTTCGGCAACAGGCTCTCGCGCCGCAGCTCGAAGAACCAGCCTCGCCCGTCTTCGAACTTCGCGAGCGGCAGGAGCAGAACACCGTCGACGAGAGCATCAGTCATCGGATCTTGTTCACCCCGGTCTCCTCGATCAGCGTCCCGATGCGCCCGAGCGACTCGTGCGTCCCGGCATCGCGCCACCACCCCGTGACACGGGCGGCTGCGAGATCCCCGCGCTCGGCGTAGGCCCGATTGACGTCGGTGATCTCAAGCTCGCCGCGGCCGGACGGCTCGAGCCCGCGGATGACCTCGAAGACGTCGGGCCCGAAACAGTAGAGGCCGACGACCGCGTCGCTCGACGGTGCCTCTGCGTAGCGCTTATCGACGACGCCCGCCTTCTCGACGAGGTCGACGATCCTTCCATCCTGGTAGGCAACGACGCCGAAGCGCTCGGGATCGGGAACCTCCTTGACGAAGATCTGCGCGCCGTCCGAGCCGCCGGCGAACCGGCCAATCGCGTCCGCCTCGGCGTACTCGAAGATGTTGTCGCCGAGACACACGACGAGCTTGTCGTCTCCCGCGAAGCTCTCCGCCATCCCCACGACCTGCGCGATGCCTCCCGCGCGCGTCTGCACCTTGTAGGTGATGTCGAGATCGAACAGGGCGCCAGATCCGTCCCGGTGATCGACCTTCCCGTCACCGAGCAGGTCGATGAAATCGCCCGCGTGCTGCTTTCCGGTGACGACAAGCACCTCGTTGATCCCGGCGAGCTGGAGGAGCTGAAGCGGGTAGTAGACCATCGGCCAGCGTCCGACCGGTAGGAGGTGCTTGTTCGTGACGCGGGTCAGCTCCTGAAGCCGTGTCGCCTCACCGCCGGCGCAGATCAAGCCCTTCACGAGGAACCCGCGTCGAGCGCGGCTCGGAACGCCCGGGTCGCGTCGGAGCCATAGACGGCGAAAACGGCTCGCTCCAGCGCGCCAGGCTCGTACGCGCGCGCGGCCTCGACCATTATCGCGGCACATTGATCGAGCGGAAAGCCGCCAACCCCTGTGCCGAAGGCGGGAAGCGCGATCGAGCGGGCGCCGAGCTCGTCCGCGAGCGCGAGGCAACGCCCTGTCGTGCGCGCGATCAGATCTGCGTTCGTGCGGAGATCCTGTCCCATGACCGCGCCGTGAACGACCCACCGCGCCCGGAGACCGCCCGCTCCGGTCGCCACCGCCTCGCCGGGCGCAATCGGGCCGAGCGCAACCGCCTCGCGCTCGATCTCCGCCCCCCCGGCGCGCTTGATTGCGCCCGCGACGCCGGCTCCCATCCAGAGATGGTCATTGGCTGCGTTCGCGATGGCGTCGACCTCGAGCTGCGTGATGTCGCCGTCGACGACAGAAAGGGCAAGCACGGTCAGACGTCGCCGCGCTTCGCGGCCTTCTTCGATCTGACCTCACCGGCGCTGCGAACGGCAGCGAACCAGACGTACAGTGCGACCGCGAGACCCAGAGCGCCGAACTTCACGTATCGACCCATGCCTCGGAGCCTAGATGATTCACGCGGCTACGATGGCCCGGTGAGACGCGACCGCCACGTCGAGTTCTGATGGAGGAGCTGTTCCCCGATCTCAGGCGGGTGCGGGCGGGTACCGGTCGGCGTGGCTTCCGCCCTCCGGTGGACGTCTACCGGACCGGCGATCCAGCAACCGTCACCGTCGTGTGCGACCTCGCGGGGGTCGACCCGGACGACCTCCGGCTTGCGCTGTCCGACGGCGTGCTCGTGATCGCAGGCACCCGGCGGCGCCAGGCAACGGATCGCGCGCAGTACCAGCAGGTCGAGCTCGACTACGGTCCGTTCGAGCGCCGCATCTCGGTCGGGAACGACATCGCAGAGAGCGGCGCCGAGGCTTCCTACGACCGCGGGCTCCTGACGGTTCGACTCCAGGCCATCCCGAGACAGTCATCGGCGCCCGTCCGGTTCTACATCGCGGTGGTGCGGCAACCGTGAGCGAGCTGGAAGAGCAAGCGAAGCCGGTCGAGATCCCGCCGCCCGTCGAGGCGGACGTACCACCCGTCCTGCCGGTGCTTCCGCTGCGTGAGTCGGTCGTCTTTCCCGACTCGATGAGCCCGCTCGCGATCGGTCAGGAGCGCTCGATCGCGTTGATCGACGAGGCGATCGCCGGAAACCGCATGATCGCGCTGCTCGCATCGAAGAACGCCGACATCGAGGCGCCCGGTCCGGACGACGTCTACTCAGTCGGTACCGCCGCCGTGATCCACCGGATGCTGCGTGTCCCCGACGGGACGGTGCGAATCCTCGTGCAGGGAATCCGACGCATCCGTCTCGAACGATTCACACAGGAGGAGCCCTACCTCGTCGGCGAGTTCGTCGAGGTGCCCGACGTCGTCCCGGAGACCGCCGAGGTCGAGGCGCTCTCGAAGAACGTCCAGGGGCTCTTCTCGAAGATCATCGACCTCGCCCCCTACCTCCCCGCCGAGCTCGAGCTTGCCGTCGCGAACGTCGACGCCCCCGGGGAGCTCACCTACCTCGTGGCATCGACGATGCGAATCCGGATCGAGGAGAAGCAGGAGTTGCTCGAGGAGGCGAACGTCGAGGCCCGGCTGCTGAGGCTCTCGGCGATTCTCAGTCGCGAGCTCGAGTCGTTCGAGCTCGGAGCGAAGATCCAGTCGCAAGTCCAGTCGGAGATGGAGAAGTCACAGCGCGAGTACTTCCTGCGCCAGCAGCTCAAGGCGATTCAGGGGGAGCTCGGCGAGGGCGACGCCGACCAGGCCGAGCTGGGAGAGCTTCGCCGGCAGCTCGACGAGGCCGGCCTTCCGGAGGAGGCCGACCGCCAGGCGCGGCGCGAGCTCGACCGGCTCTCGCGGCTTCCCTCGGCCGCTGCGGAGTACGGCGTCATCCGCACCTACCTGGAGTGGATCCTGACGCTGCCATGGTCGGCCTCGACCGAGGACAACCTCGATCTCGAGAACGCGCGCGCGGTGCTCGAC
>JBBQXH010000319.1:0-3665 GCA_038209835.1 Gaiellales bacterium
GTCAACCTGGTCGACACGGCGGATGTCTACTCGTTCGGTGTGTCCGAGGAGATCCTCGGCGAGGCGCTCGGCGCCCGCCGGGATGACGTCATTCTCGCGACGAAACTCCACTTCCGTCTAGGCGAAGGACCCAACGACGTCGGCCAGACTCGGCACAACATCATCCGGGCCTGTGAGGCGAGTCTTCGCAGGCTCGGCACCGGGACCATCGATCTCTACCAGGTGCACGGGTTCGACGCTCTGACCGATCTGGAGGAGTCGCTGAGCGCACTCGACGATCTCGTCCGATCCGGCAAGGTCAGGTATATCGGCTGCTCGAACTACTCGGGCTGGCATCTGATGAAGGCGCTGGGCATCTCCGACCACCGTGGGATCGAACGGTATGCGTCGCTCCAGGCCTACTACAGCCTGATTGCACGCGACCTCGAGTGGGAGCTCGTTCCGCTGTGCCTCGATCAGAAGGTCGGGATCATCGTCTGGAGCCCGCTCGCCGCCGGCTTCCTCTCGGGCAAGTTCCGGCGCGGCGTCGACGAGGAGGCGGGCACGAGGTGGGCACACGGCTTGACTCCGGGTCACGTCGACCTCGAGCGGGGGTATGACATCGTCGACGTTGCTGCCGCCATTGCCGAGGAGCGCAGAGTGAGCGTCGCGCAGGTCTCGCTGAACTACCTGCTGCGAAAGCCCGGGATCACGTCGCTGATCGTCGGTGCGCGAAACCGCGAGCAGCTCGCCGACAACCTCGCAGCCGCCTCATGGGAGCTGAGCGCCGAGGAGGTCGAGCAGCTCGATGCGGTGAGCGATCGTCCGCTGCCGTATCCGTACTGGCACCAGCGGCAGTTCAACGCCGAGAGGCTTCCACACTGACACGGTAGGAGCGGTGCTGCTCGCAGCGTCGAGTCACGACTCTCTCGTCTTCCTGGGACTCCTGGCCGCCCTCGCCGGGCTCATCGCGCTCGCCCCCGTCATTCGGATCCCGTACCCGATCCTGCTCGTGCTCGGCGGCCTCGGGGGATCGGATTCATTCCGGGGCTTCCCGACGTCCGCTCGCCCGGCCGCTCGCAGAGGCGGGGATCGACAAGGCATGGATCGCCCGGGTGCGGGATCCGTCGGGGGAAGCGTTCGTTGCCGCCCTCGAATGGGTTGCCGCGTCGCTCACGGCACGGGGCCTCTCGGATCAGCTCAGAGAGAGCACCGAGCGCATCGGCGAGCTCGTCACGCGCATGAAGCGCTACACCTACATGGATCGAGGTGCGATTCAGGAGGTCGACGTCCATCAGGGCATCGACGACACGATCGCGATCCTGCGCTACAAGCTTCGGCAGAGCTCGGTCGAGGTCATTCGTGACTACGACCCCGCCGTGCAGCCGATTCTCGCGAGCGGCTCGGAGCTGAACCAGGTCTGGACGAATCTCCTCGACAACGCGATCGACTCGGTCGACGGGAGCGGAACGATCCGCGTTCGCACGAAGGCCCTGGCGGACGGGATCTCGGTCGAGGTCGAGGACGACGGGCCCGGGATACCGGCCGAGACAGAGTCGCGGATCTTCGAGCCGTTCTTCACGACGAAGGAGGCGGGGCGGGGAACGGGTCTCGGCCTCGATATCGTGCGCCGCATCGTCCGCGCCCATGGGGGAGACATCTCGCTCGAGTCCCGGCCGGGGGAGACCCGGTTTCGCGTCAAGCTTCCGGCTGCCGCGTAGTCAGGAACCGTTCGAGCTCCTGGAGGCGGGCCTCCCAGCGCGTCCCGGTCGCCTCGATCCAGGCCGATGCGTCGAGGAGCGGAGCCCGCATCACCCGGTAGCGCGTCTCTCTCCCTTCATGGCGGCGCGTGACGAGCCCCGCAGCCTCGAGCGTCACCAGGTGCTTGGCGACAGCCTGCCGTGTAACGGGAAGCTCACGGGCGAGCTCCGTCGCGGTCGCCTCGCCGCGCTCAGAGAGCAGCTCGAGCAAGGCGCGGCGGTTCCCGTCAGCAAGCGCTGCGAAGACGGGCTCGGGATCGCCCGTCACACGTACGCGAGTTCCGTCGTCGCCCACAGCTCGATCGCGACGCCCCACTCGGCGCAGGCGCGAGGCCCGTCCGTGGGCAGCGACTCGACCACGGTGACCTGAGTGCCGTCGGCGGTCTCGTCGAGCTCCCACACGACGCGGGAATCCTCGCCACCGGGCTCGCTCCAGCGAAACGCGAGGCGGCGGCCGAGATCGACCTCGTCGACGAAGGCTTCACGCGTCTCGCCGTCGTCCCAGCGGAAGCGCCCGCGTCCACCCGGCCTGAGGTCGAGCTCGACCTCGTTTGCGAACCATTCCTCGAGTCGAGCTGAGTCGCTCAGCGCGGCCCACACCTCCTCGAGCGGGGCCGCAACGACGATCTCCTGGCGAACCTCCATACGCTCCTCCTTTGCGCAACCGTGTGGTTGCGTTATAGTGCAACCCGATGGTTGCACGCTACCAGCTCGTTCCGATGGTGGTCGACGGAGAGGGAGGCCGCGAACGCGCCTATGACGTCTACTCCCGGCTGCTCCGCGATCGCATCGTCTTCCTCGGCTCCCCGGTCGAGGACGAGGTGGCGAACCTCGTTGTCGCGCAGCTCCTCCTGCTCGAGGCCGACGACCCCGACCGCGACATCAGCCTGTACGTGAACTCGCCCGGCGGGTCGGCCTATGTGGGCATGGCGATCTACGACGCGATGCAGTACGTCAAGCCGGACGTCCGGACGATCTGCGTCGGAATGGGCATGTCGGCCGCGGCGATGATCCTCTGCGGCGGCGCACCCGGGAAGCGCTACTCGCTCCCGAACGCGAAGATGATGATCCACCAGGGATCTGCCGGCGCACGCGGTACCCCGGCCGACATCCAGATCCAGGCCCGGGAGGTGCTCTCGATGACGCGGCGGATGGCCGAGATCATCGCCCGCCATTCCGGTCGCCCGATCGACGACGTGATTGAGGACATCGACCGCGACCGTTTCATGTCACCCGAGGAGGCCTGCGACTACGGGCTTATCGACGAGGTGATCAGCCCGCGCTGACGATCAGCTGCCCGGGTAGACGATCACCGTCCGAGCAGCCTCGCCGCGCTTCATCGCCTCGAAGGCGTCGTTCACCCCGTCGAGGTCGCAGGTCGAGATCATCGCGTCGAGCTTCAGCTTTCCGCTCGTGTAGAGGTCGATGAGCATCGGGAAGTCGCGGAGTGGTCGGCAGGAGCCATACCAGCAGCCCCGGATCGCCCGTTCCTCGAGCGTCGCGGTCAGGGCGTCGAACGGAATCCGGGCGTCGGGCGGGGCCATACCGACGAGGATCGCCTGCCCGCCCCGGCCAGTGAGCTGAATCGCGAGCTCGATCGTCTCGGGCCGGCCGATCGCCTCGAACGCATGGTCAGCCCCGCCGCCCGTCAGGTCATGCACCGTCTCGACCGCGTTCCCTGCGCTCGAATCGACGGTGTGCGTCGCACCGAGCGCTCGCGCCGTCTCGAGTTTCGACGGCACCACGTCGACCGCCACGATCACCTGGGCGCCCGCAATCGCAGCACCCTGGATCACGTTGAGGCCGACGCCGCCGCAGCCGACGACCGCGACGGTGTCGCCGGGCCGCACTCGGGCGGTGTTGATCGCCGCGCCGACTCCGGTCATCACCGCGCAGCCCATCAGCGCCAGCTCGGTCAGTGGCAGC
>JBBQXH010000320.1:0-3648 GCA_038209835.1 Gaiellales bacterium
CCGAACGGTGGGGAGGGCGAACGATGCGAGGCGCTGGCAACGGGAGTCGCTCGAGCTGCTCCATCAGATCGGGGACCGACAGAACATCCTCGAGTCGCTCGCCGAGGTCGCATGTGACGCCCTGGACAGCGGACGCTTGAAGGAGGCGGGTCTTCTCTGGGGCGCTGTCGAGTCAGAGGAGGCACGCGCGCCGCTCGGCTGGTGGGCGGAGGAGCGGACAGGCTTCGAAGAGACGCTCCTGGCCTCCCCGACCCCGTCGTTCGAGCGCGGACGCGCCGGGGGACGCGGGCTCACCCTGGACGAGGCGGTTCGGTACGCCCTCGACACGCTCACGTGAACCCGCTGCCGTTCCGATACTGAGAGGAGCGGAGTACAATACGACTCGGAATGCGACCCGACGACCCTCTCAGTACCCATGGCACGGCCCACCCTCTCCCGCATCAGGAGACGGCCCCGCTACGGGAGCGAGGTCGTCGAGTCCCGCGCGCCGCGGATCAGCGAGCTTTCCGCTAGCGGCCTCACCTGGGTTCATGTCGAGCAGCCGAGCCAGCTCGAGGCTGCCGAGCTAGCCGAGCGCTTCGGGTTCCACGAGCTCGATGTCGAGGACGTCCTGTCGAAGCGGCAGCGTCCGAAGATCGACGAGTACCCGAACTATCTCTTCGTCGTTCTCCACTTCCCCGTCTACGACAAGGCCATTCAGCGGTTGAACGCCGCCGAGCTCGACGTCTTCCTCGGCCAGGATTTCCTGATCACGCTGCCGAACGTCGAGCTGCTGCCGGTCTCGCGGCTCTTCAACCGCTGCGAGGCCGATCCGGAGCTCGCGGCGGAAGTCTGCGCCAAGGGGTCGGGATACCTCCTCTACCACGTGCTCGACGACCTCTTCGACTACTGCTTCCCAATCCTCGACAAGATCGCCCACAAGCTCGACGCGATCGAGGACGACATGTTCGAAGGGGCGAGCGAGGAGGTCGTCCGCGACATCTCGAACGCGAAGCAGGAGATCATCTCCTACCGCAAGATCATCAAGCCCGAGCGCGCGACGCTCCGACTTCTCGAACGACATACCCAGCGCTTCCTGCCCGAGGATCTCGAGCTCTACTTCGACGACATCGTCGACGCCGCCGAGCGGATCTGGGATCTGCTCGACAACTACAAGGAGGTTGTCGAGGGCCTCGAATCGACGAACGAGTCGGTCATCTCGCACCGCCAGAACGACATCCTGCGCCTGCTCACGCTGATCAGCGTCACGGTGCTGCCGCTCACCCTGATCGCCGGCGTCTTCGGGATGAACGTCGTCTTCCCTGGAGAGGGCAGCCACGAGGCGTTCTGGGTGATCCTCGGGATCATGATCGCCTCGCTCATCGGGATGATCGGCTTCTTCCGCTTCAAGAGGTGGTTGTAACGTAAGGCGCGAAGCGCCGCACAGCGGACGGCCGAAGGCCGGCCGCGACGGGCCATCGCGGGCCTGCAAGGTGGACGAAGTCCGCCGCGCAGCGGACGGCGAAGCCGGCCGCGAAGAGCCATCGCGGGCGCCAGCCCGCGATACAGCCGCGGCTCGCAACAACGCCACCACGCTTGGGGTCAGAGGCACGGACATAGACTCACGACATGATCGAACCGAAGCTGCTCGGCGACCTGCTCGCCGCACGGGGGCCCGCAGGAAGCGAGGGGCCGGCCGCAGCGGTCTGGCGTGACGCGGCATCGGTCTTCGCCGACGTCACGACGGATCGCCTCGGAAACACCGTCGCAACCGTCGGATCGGGCGGGCCGCTCCTCCTCCTCGCGAGCCATATCGACGAGATCGGCCTCTCGGTCACGAGTGTCGACGAGCACGGCTTCCTCGGCGTGCGAACGATCGGCGGTTGGCAAGCCGAGGTCGCGATCGGTCAGCGCATCGTGATCCAGGCCGCTGCCGGGCCGATCCACGGCGTCGTGCTGCGCGCCCAGGAGCCCGTCCGGCAGGGCGGTTCGGGAAGCGACGAACCGGGCCGGGCCCGCTGGAAGGACATCCATGTCGACATCGGAGCGAAAGCCGCCGAGGAGGCAAAGGCTCGCGTTCGGCCGGGCGATCCGGCCACGATCGACGCGGATCCGATCGAGCTCTCGCCTGGCCGCCTCGCAGCCCGGGCGCTCGACAACCGTGTCGGCGCCTATGTCGTGCTCGAGGCGGCAAGGCGTCTCGGCGAGCTCGACCCGCCACCGTGCCGGATCGCCGCCCTCGCGGCCGTTCAGGAGGAGACGAGCGGCTACGGCGCGCGGGCCGCCGCGTTCGGCCTCGAGCCAGACCTCGCGGTCGTCGTCGACATCACGGACGCGACTGACGTGCCGGGCGGCGATCCACGCGAGACGGGAGATCGTGCGCTCGGGTCGGGACCGTCGATCACACGGGGCCCGGTCGTCACCGGTGTCGTCGTCGACGCATTGCTCGCCGCTGCCGACGCGGAGGGCATCGCGGTGACGTTCGACGTGCCTAACTGGCGAACGTCGACTGACGCTGACGAGATCGTCGGCGCACGGGCAGGTGTGCCGACCGGCCTCGTCAGCGTTCCGATCCGCTATGTCCACACGCCCGTCGAGGTCGTCGACCTGGACGACGTCGAGAACGCCGTGCGACTGCTGGTCGCCTTTGCGGCTCGCTTGGACGATCTCTCCGGATGACCGAGCGGCTCTGGGCGCCCTGGCGGCTCGAATACATCCAGAGCGCCGACGAGCAGCCAGGCTGCGTGTTCTGCAACGCGGCCGCTCTCGACGACGAAGCTGGTCTCATCCTCCATCGCGGCGATCTGGCGTTCGCCCTCCTGAACAAGTTCCCCTACTCGTCGGGGCATCTGATCGTCGCGCCATATCGCCACGTCGGGGAGTTCGGCGACCTCTCGGCCGAGGAGGCACTCGAGATCCACCAACTGGCGTCCGCCGGCCTCGGAGCGCTCGCCGAGTCGATGCACCCGCAGGGCTACAACCTCGGCTGGAATCTCGGGCGGATCGCGGGAGCTGGCGTGGTCGACCACGTCCACCTCCACGTCGTCCCACGCTGGGCCGGCGATACGAACTTCATGCCGGCGCTCGCGGACGTGAAGGTGATGCCGGAGCACCTCGCCGAGACACGGCGGAAGCTCGGAGCGGCCTGGCCTCGCTGACAGGCTGCTACTACTCCTCCCGGTACGGGTTACCGGCGTTCGTGTACCCGACGGTCGCGCCAGTGGTGCCACCATCCGTCGTAGCGTCGTCGGTCGTCGTACTCGTCGCCCCGGTACCAGTCGTCCCACCGGTCGTTGTGAGGTTCGAGTGCTCACAGTCGGCACCTACCCGGTCCTTCCGATCCACTGTGACGACGTCCACGCCGGGGCCGCACGAGAGCACGTCCGCCTCGCCGTCGCGCGCCTTGAGGAGATCGCCGCCCGAGCCACCGTACAGGAGGTCGCGTCCCGCCCCACCGTAGATGAGGTCGTCGCCTTTCTCGCCGTAAAGCCGATCTCCCCCCTCGTAGCCGTACAGCCAGTCCGCGCCGGCCTTTCCGTGCAGCGCGTCCGCCCGCTTCGTCCCGCGCAGGATGTCGTGGGTGCTCGTCCCAACGATCGTCGCTGCAGCTGCGTATCCGGCCGTGACGAGCGCCGCTGCCACTGCGAGCCCGACAACGACCCGGAGGCT
>JBBQXH010000321.1:0-3607 GCA_038209835.1 Gaiellales bacterium
CCCCGACGCTCTGCGACCTCGTCGAAGCGTCGAGCGTGGTCAAGGTAGCGGGTCAGGATCTCCTTGCGCTCGGCGGCGTCCACACTGAGGACATCGGGAGGTCGCCGTCGTCCACTCACCCCCGATTAGGGGGAACCGTCATGCGCCTTTCAAGGTAGACAGAGGGCGGCGGAGCTCCGCCGCCCTCCAGGGTCCACGTGGCGACGGATCAGGCCGCGACGGAGACGAGATCGCGCAGAGCGCCCAGGCGCTGAAGTGCCTGGCCCTCGAGCTGGCGTACCCGCTCACGGGTCAGGCCGAGCTCATGCCCGATCGCCTCGAGAGTCCAGGGATCGCCTTCGAAGCCGAACCGGAGCTCGAGAATCCGACGCTCGCGCTCAGGAAGCGCATCGAGCGCGCGCCGCACACCCTGGCGACGAAGCGACTCCTCGGCTTCCTCGAACGGATCCGCGGCCTCGCGATCGGCGAAGAGATCGCCGAGCTCTCCCTCGTCGTCAGAGCCGACGCTCTGATTGAGCGAAACGGACGCCTGGGCGGCACCCATCGCTTCCTCGACATGCTGGATCGGGATCCCCGTTGCCTCTGCGAGCTCTTCCTTGGTCGCGTCTCGGCCAAGCTCTACCTCGAGTCGGCGCGCCGCACGGAACAACTTCTGCTGGCGCTCGACGACGTGGACCGGCACGCGAATCGTCCGGGCATGATTGGCGACGGCGCGCTGCACCGACTGCCGAATCCACCAGGTTGCGTAGGTCGAGAACTTGTAGCCGCGGCGCCAGTCGAACTTCTCGACCGCCCTGTTGAGGCCGAGCGTTCCTTCCTGGATCAGATCGAGGAACGGGACCCCGAGGCCACGGTACCCCTTCGCGATCGACACGACGAGCCTCAGGTTCGACTCGATCATCCGTCGCTTCGCGAGCGGGTCTCCCTTCTCGATCCGCTTCGCGAGCGTGACCTCTTCGTGCGCGGTGAGCAGGCGATGACGCCCGACATCCGCGAGAAAGAGTTGAAGGCTGTCGCCTGCGCCCACGACGGGGGAGGCACTGAGGTCGATCTCCTCGGCCTCGTCGCGCGGGGCGCCGATCTCGAGACCGATCGCCTCGAGCTCATGCGTGAAGAACTGCACCTCGTCGTCGCCGAGATCGAGCTCGAGGGCAAGCGCCTCGATCTCTGCCGGCTCGACGAAGCCTCGCTCCTCCGAGATCTCGATCAGGGAGCGAACCTGCTCGGTTTCTAGAAGCTCGTGCACGGTCTCCTGTCTTCCGTTCGTGATAGTTAGTCGTTACTTATTTTACGACACCGGACGAAGATCGGTTTGAGAACCGTCTTCTCCACACCAGAACGAGTGAGATTCGGGTGGATTACTTGCTCTCGCCTATGAGAACGCCTGAAGAGGAGCGCTATTCCCGGCTGAGCGCCGGAACGCCTTGCGAGGCGCCTTCGGCGTCCGGCTGGGGCTGATTGGCCCATTCCTCGTCGAACTCGACGCGCCACTTGCCATCGTCCGCTTGCTCGAGGCGAAGCTTCGCCCTGAACGTGCGTCCCGAGCGTCCGCGGAACCCCGTCACCGGCTTCTCGGTCTTGCCGGTCGCCATGAGCTCCCTGACGGCCGAGACGGGCAGGATTTTCCCCGCCTTCTTCTTCCAGATCACGAAGCCACATCCCGGGTCGTCCTTCGTCCAACACGAGTAGCCCTTGCGGTTCTCGATCACATCGCGCCCGCAGACGGGGCACGGCCCGAGATTCGCCCGCTCGATTCTCACTTCCTTGAGCTTGTCGAGCTCGGCGACCGTCTCCGTCGTGAACTTCTCGATGTCGGACATGAAGGCCTTGCGGCTGTCCTCGCCGTGCTCGATCAGGCCGAGTCGGTGCTCCCATGTGCCGGTCAGCTCGGGCGAGGTGAGCGGATGCTGATCGAGGAGCGAGATGACCTGGATTCCCTTCTCGGTCGCGTGGAGCGCGCGTCCATCGCGCTCGATGTACCCCACGTCGATGAGACGCTCGATGATCGACGCACGGGTGGCGGGCGTTCCGATACCGGAGTCCTTCATGGCCTCACGCAACTCCGCGTCCTCGATCGTCTTGCCGGCTGCCTCCATCGCACCGAGCAGCGACGCATCGGTGAAGCGCCTCGGTGGCTGGGTCTCTTTCCGTAGCGCCTCGACCTTCGTCGTCTGCACGATCTCGCCCTGGTCGAGGACTGGCAGCGACTGATCGCCGCCGGAGTCGTCCTCCTCGGCGCCCGGAGCAGCCGCCTCCTCGCCGTAGACGGCCTTCCAGCCCGCTTCGAGCAGCACGCGGCCACTCGTGCGGAACACGTGCCCCTCGACGGTCGTCTCGACCCGCGTGCGCTCGAACACCGCCTCGGGGTGGAAGACCCCGAGGAACCGGCGCGCCACGAGATCGTAGATCTTGATCTCGTCCTCCTTCATCTTCTCGAGCTTGTGCTCGGAGCGCGTCGGGATGACAGCGTGGTGGTCCTGGACCTTGGCATCGTTCACGACGCGCCCGAGTGGCAGCTCGTCGAGTCCCGTGACGTACGAGGCGGCGCGCGCATATGCCGCGCTCTCGCCGACATGAGCCGCTGTGGGCTTGATCTCGCCGATCATTTCGGACGTGAGAAACCGCGAGTTGGTGCGCGGATAGGTGATCGCCTTGTGCTCCTCGTAGAGTCGCTGCGCGGCGGACAGCGTTCGCCGTGCTGAGAATCCGTAGAGCGTGTTGGCATGCCGCTGGAGCGTCGTCAGGTCGTAGAGGAGCTGTGGTGCCTCGCGCTCCTCTTTCTTCTCGAGCTTCGTGATCTCGCCAGGCTTCCCGTCACAGTCGCGGACGATGGTCGTGGCGTCGTCGACCCCGATGCGCTTCCCTCCGAGGTATCGACCGGCGTAACGCCGCTCGCGAGCGGCCTCGAAGTCCGCCTCGACCAGCCAGTACGGCTCCGGAACGAACTTACGGATCTCCACCTCTCGACGAGCGACGATCGCGAGTGTCGGCGTCTGGACACGCCCCAACGAGACGGCGCCGTCGAAGGCCGCCCGGAGCCGGATCGATGCCGCGCGCGTCGCGTTCATCCCGACCAGCCAGTCCGCCTCCGACCTAGAGCGAGCGGCCTCCTCGAGCAGTTTCATCTCGATGCCGGGACGCAGATGCTCGAACGCCTCCCTGATAGCCGCCTTGGTCATCGAGTTCAGCCACAAGCGCTCGACGGGCTTGTCGACCTTCGCCGTCTCGAAGACGTAGGCGAAGATCAACTCTCCCTCTCGTCCGGCGTCGCAGGCGTTCACGATCGCCTCGATGTCCTCCCGCTTCATGAGCTTGTGGACGACTGTGAGCTGCTTCTTCGACTTGTCGTCGTTCGGGACGAGCTTGAACTTGCTCGGGACGATCGGCAGGTCGGCGAAGCGCCATTTCTTCAGCTTCTCGTCGTACGCTTCGGGCGCGGCGAGCCCAACCAGGTGGCCAACGGCCCAGGAAACGACGTACGTGTCAGACTCGAGATACCCCTCGTTCTTCTCGAACGCTCCCGGAAGGGCGGCGGCGATATCGCGCCCGACAGAGGGCTTCTCGGCGACGATCAATGTCTTGCTCATCGCGGAACACCATAGCGAGC
>JBBQXH010000322.1:0-3591 GCA_038209835.1 Gaiellales bacterium
AGGATGGCGCGGCGCCGCGACCGCTCCTCGAAGCTTTCGTAGCCCCACATGTGGATGATCAGGTTGAGATCGCCGATCTCGCTCGAGAAGTAGCCGACCATGTTGCCGAGGATCGGCACCTGGATCGCAAGGCCCTCCTCCTCGTAGAGGCGGAGGTACTCGGGCGCCTTGCCCACCTCCAGCGTGTAGATCCGCTCTTCAACGATCACGCGATCCCTCCCATGGCCAAGTACTTCAGCTCGAGCCACTCCTCGATACCGTAGGACGATCCCTCGCGGCCGATGCCCGACTCCTTGACGCCGCCGAACGGGGCGACCTCGGTCGAGATGAACCCCGTGTTGATCCCGACGATCCCGGTCTCGAGCCCCTCGGAGACGCGCCATATCCGGCCCACGTCACGGGCATAGAAATACGAGGCGAGCCCGAACGGCGTGTCGTTGGCGATGCGAACAGCCTCGTCCTCGGACGCGAAGCGAATCAGGCCGGCGACCGGCCCGAAGGTCTCGTCGCAGGACATCACCATCTCCGGCGTCACGCCGATCATCACGGTCGGTTCGAAGAACGTTCCGCCGAGCGGGTGCGGGTTCCCACCGACGAGCACCTCGGCGCCGCCCGCGGTCGCGTCTGCGACGTGACCCTTCACCTTCTCGAAGCCCGCGGCATCGATGAGCGGGCCGATCTCCGCGCCCTCGTCGAAACCCGGCGCCACGTGAAGCGTTCGCGTGGCCTCCACCAGCTGGGCGGCGAACTCGTCGTAGACCGTGGCCTGGACGAGGATCCGGTTCGCCGAGATGCAGGTCTGGCCCGAGTTGCGGAACTTGCACATCACCGCCCCGGCGACGGCCTCGTCGAGATCCGCGTCGTCGAAGACGATGAACGGTGCGTTGCCGCCGAGCTCGAGCGAGACTTTCTTGACCTGCCGGGCACACTGCTCCATGAGGAGCTTCCCTACGGCCGTCGAGCCGGTAAATCCGAGCTTGCGGACGACCGGGTTCGACGTGAGCTCGCGACCAATCTCGGGAGCTCCGTCGGCATCGGTCGTGACGACATTCAGGACACCCTTCGGAACTCCCGCACGCACGGCGAGCTCGCAGAGCGCGAGCGCGGAAAGCGGGGTCTGCTCGGCGGGCTTCAGGACCATCGTGCAGCCGGCTGCGAGCGCCGGCGCCGCCTTGCGGGTGATCATTGCCGAGGGAAAGTTCCACGGCGTGATGCCCGCCGTGACGCCGACCGGCTCCTTCAGGACGATGATCCGGCGATCGGGGAGGGGCGGCGGGATCGTGTCCCCGTACACGCGCTTCGCCTCCTCGCCGAACCACTCGAGGAACGATGCAGCGTAGGCGATCTCTGCCCGCGATTCGTCGAGCGGCTTCCCCTGCTCGCACGTCAGGATCACCGCGAGGTCCTCCTGATGCTCGAGCATCAGGTCGGCGAAGCGGCGAAGGATTGCGGCTCGCTCCTTTGCCAGCAGCCGACGCCACCCGGGATAGGCGGCCTCGGCCGCCGCAATGGCGAGACGCGTGTCCTCCGCCCCCATCCGTGGCACCTCCGCGATCGCCTCGCCCGTTGCCGGATCCGAGACAGCGAAGGTCTCGCCGCTCTTCGCGCCAACCCAGGCTCCTCCGACCAGGGCCTTGGTGCGAAAGAGTGCGCCGTCCCCGAGGGGACGGCGCAGACCAACTGTTTCCTGGGTCGCGCTCACGCCCCAGAGTCTACGGAGCGGAGGCGCCCTTCGACTCCCAGAAGTCGTTCAGCGCGCCCTGAACCGGCATGAACCAGAAGAATGCCCCGATGATCGGGAGCAGGATCCAGAGCCCCCGCCATGGCCCGACCGGCGAGGTGCGCCCGTCCTGCTCGTACATGTTCTTGATCTCGGACGGAACGAGGAACCACGTGATCGGACTAAACACGAAGTAGATGATGAACCCGAGCCACGAGCCGACGCCGTTGCCCGTGTACTGATGCATCTCCTTGTGTGTCTTGAACACCCAGATGTACGTGTAGATGCCGATCGTGAGGATCGCCCACAGGATCGAGAGCCCGACCGAGCGGGTCTCGCCTACCTGACCGCGGTGGCTCGGGAGCGCGGGCGAGGCGGCCACAGGCGGCGGTATGTCGCCCGACGACGGTTCGACCGGCGCCGGGGCCTCTTCGGGTAGATCTGTCTCACTCACAGAATTGACCCCCTGTTTGTGTTCGCGGTTACAGGAGCGTATCGGCGCGATCCGACGGCACCTAGAGACCCACCTCTGATACAAGAGCCGTGGCCATGATCCGGTACGACTTCAGCGAACGTGTGCTCCTCGTCACCGGAGGCGCCAGCGGCATCGGGCGCGCCGTCGCCGAGCGGTTCCTCGCGAGCGGCGGTCGGGCCGCGATCCTCGACCTGCGGGCAGATGCGGCTGAAACCGCCGCGCGCGAACTCGGAGGCGGGACGCTCGCGGTGACTGCGAATGTCGCGCGATCGGACGAGGTCGATGCCGCCGTCGCCCGAGTCGAATCCGAGCTCGGCAGGGTCGACGCGCTCGTCTGCTGCGCGGGGGTGAGCGGCGACTCCCTCCGCACCGTCGACGTGTCCGACGAGGAGTGGGAGCGGGTCTTCGCGATCAACTGCCACGGCGTCTTCTACTGCAACCGGGCCGTCATCCCGGGTATGCAGCGGCAGGGCTTCGGCCGAATCGTCAACATCGCCTCGATTGCGGGCAAGGAGGGGAACCCGATGGCCGCCGCCTACTCGTCCAGCAAAGCGGCCGTGATCGCGATGACGAAGGCGTTCGGCAAGGATCTCGTCGACACTGGGATCCGGGTCAGCTCGATCGCGCCTGCGGTGGTCGACACGCCGATGCTCGGAGACATGACGCAGGAGCACGTCGACTACATGGTCTCGAAGATCCCGCTCGGCAGGCTCGGGCGAACCGAGGAGGTCGCGAGCCTCGCCTGCTTCCTCGCGAGCGAGGAGACCGACTTCACCACAGGCGCATGCTTCGACCTCTCGGGCGGCCGGGCCGTCTATTGAGCGAGCGCTTTCTCGTCACCGGCGTCCTCGGGTGCCTCGGCGCCTGGACGGCACGCGTTCTGCTCGAGGAGGGCGCGGAGGTCATCGGGCTCGATCTCGGCACTGACCCCCGCCGGCTGCACGAGATCATGAGCGAGCGAGACGTCTCTCGGGTGCCTCTCGTGCGTGGCGACGTGACGAAGAAAAATGACCTGGAGCGGGCGCTCGGCGAGCACGAGATCACTCATTTGATCCACCTCGCCGCGCTTCAGATCCCGTTCTGCCGGGAGGATCCGGCCCTCGGCGCCGCGGTCAACGTCCTCGGCACGGTCAACGTATTCGAGGCCGTCAAGGCGAGGCGCAACCGGATCGCGGGGCCCATCGTGTACGCAAGCTCGGCCGCGCTGTACGGCGCCGCGGATGCCGACCGAGCCGTCAGCGACGAGAACGCCGACGCCCATCCGAGCACCCACTACGGCGTCTACAAGCAGGCGAACGAGGGGAGCGCGCGGATCTACTGGCAGGACGAGCGAGTTCCGTCGCTCGGATTGCGGCCCTACAACGTCTTCGGTCCGGCCCGCGACCAGGGCATCACG
>JBBQXH010000323.1:0-3590 GCA_038209835.1 Gaiellales bacterium
GTCGAAGAACGCCTGGGTCGGCACGGTCGGCTCGCCGACCATCAGGTCGGCCGTCTGGGTGCCCTGCGAGAGCTCGAGCCCGACTCGCTCGATGCCTCGCTCGCGTAGAACCGAGAGCGCCGCTTCGAGCGACCGCGCGGTCGGCGGGCGCGGGTCGTCCTCGTCATAGCCGCGGAAGAGGCGGATGTCCCGCGTCCAGGCCGTGCGCGCGGCGTCGTCGGCCTGCGGTTCGAGCACGATCAGCGCCGGCTCGCCCTCGCGTGGAAAGACGAGCACGTCGTACCCCTTCATCGACTGGTAGTTGGAGAGGTAGAGGACGTTGTCAGGCGCGCGCACGACGAGCGCATCGAGGTCGCGGTCGGCCATCAGTCCGCGGACGCGCTCGAGCTTCCCCTCGTCGCACGGCCAGGTCATGCGTCACCACCGAACCCGCGGAAGCGGCTCTCCGTGCGCCTCCCGCCACGAGATCACCGGGTTGCGGAGCACGCCGATGCGCTCGATCTCGCACTCCATCACGTCGCCCGGCTTGAGGTAGAGCGACGCGGCGTCCTCGCTGAACCCTGCGACGCCCGCGACCGTGCCTGTCGAGAGGACGTCGCCGGCCGAGAACCCGAGCGCCGAGTAGTGGGCGATGATCTCCGGGATCGTGACCGACATGTTGCCCGAGTGAGACTCCTGGCGGGATGTGCCGTTCACCCGCAGCTCCATGCGGAGGTCGTGTGGATCGGGAACCTCGTCGGGCGTCACGATCCACGGCCCGAGCGGGCAGAACGTGTCGATCGCCTTGCAGAACGAGAAGACCCCCGAGC
Source organism: Gaiellales bacterium (assembly GCA_038209835.1). GTDB lineage: Bacteria > Actinomycetota > Thermoleophilia > Gaiellales > Gaiellaceae > JBBQXH01. The sequence continues at coordinate 810 of JBBQXH010000323.1, forward strand.
GCATCTCGCGCCGCTGGATGTCGCGGGCCGTGATGTCGTTGAAGATGACGTAGCCGCCGACGTAGTCCATCGCCTCCTCGGCCGTGAACCACGCTCCGCTCTTCGCGATGACGACGGCGAGCTCGAGCTCGTAGTCGAGCTCCTCGGTGAGGTGCTCCGGGTAGACGACGGGCTCCTCGGGACCGATGATCGCGTCGACGTTCTGAAAGAAGACGATCCACGGGGCGATCTCGTGCGCCCAGTCGACGCGCTTGGACTCCTCCTCGTGCTCCCGGAAGTTTCCAGCCGTGTGGAAGAACTTCTTGGGGACGATCGGTGCGCGCAACCGAGCGGACTCGAGTCGGATCCGCTCACCTGTGTCCACGGCCCCGCCGAGCTCGAAGTACGCGCGCATGTGTTGGGCATCGAGCACGACGATCTCGTCGCCGTCGATCCGGCCGACCCTCCCCTCGTCGAACGTCACGAGCCTCATGCGGCAACCCCGCAGATACGCGTGGCCGCGAGCGCGTACACGGTGGCCATCTTCACCAGCCCTTCGATGTCGAGGTTCTCGCCCTTCACGGTGTCGAGCAGACCGGTGGAGGTGCCGTAGTTGACCGTCGGGACGCCGTAGCGCGTCAGCGCCGACGCGTCTGAGAACCAGCGGGTCACGTCACGCTCGGGCGGCGCGCCGAATACCTGCTCGTGGCAGGCCTCGAGCGCTGCGACGAGCGGATGGTCGTCAGAGATCTCCGCCCCGGGGGCGGTGACGTACACCTCGGCTTCGATGCCGTGATCTGGAAATCGGCGACCGAGCCCCCGGACCATCTCGAGCACCTGTCGCCGGGCCGCGCTCATCGGCTTCGTCGGCGGAACTCGCACGTCGAGGAACAGGTCGGTGCGATGCGGTGTCCGGCTCACCCGCCAACCGAAGCCGCCCTCGATTGCGCCTACGTTGACGATCGCCTTCGCCCCGCGATACGCGTTCTCGAGATCGTTCTCCCAGGTCGGGATCCACTCGACGACGGCGTCGAGCACCTCGCGCATCCGCAGGATCGAGTTCAGGTCTCGCTTGCCCTCGGTGAACGCGGTGTGGATGAAGTTTCCCTGCGTCGAGATCCGCACCCAGAGCGAGCCGAAGTGTCCGAGGACGACCTTCGACTCGGTCGGCTCGCCCAGAATGCACATGTCGGCGACGCCGCCGTGCGAGACGAGGTAGCGGGTCCCGGCGGCGTAGCCACGGTACTCCGCACCCTGGGCATCGCCGTACTGGGTCTTTTCGATCTCCCCGCAGACCGCGGCGATCAGCACATCTCCCTCGAGGCGGACGCCTGCGTCACGCAGCGCTCGCAGCGCCTCGATGTAGCAGGCAAGCGCTCCCTTCATGTTCGAGACCCCGAGCCCGTAGAGCCGCCCGTCCTCGACGAACGCGCTCGGCTGGAATCCGGGCACGTGAGCGAGCCACGGCTCGCGGCCCGAGTACGACGTGTCCACGTGTCCGTTGAACATGAGAGACGGCCCGCTGCCCGCTCCCTCGCGAATCCCTAGCACGTTCGCCCTGCCATCCTCGACTTGCTGCCACTGCACCCGCAGGCCCATACCGGCGAACGACTCGGCCATCAACTCGGCCATCGCCTGCTCCGAGCCCGTGAAGCTCGGCGTCCCGATCGCGCGGCTTGCCCACTCGACGAGCCGGTCGCGGTCGACAGCGGCGGCGATGCGGTCAGTCACGGACGTGTGGGAGGACCTGCTCGCCGAAGAGCCTGATCTGGTCGTGCCGGTTCGCCCCCCAGAGCTCGAGCATGACGTGCGTGCAGCCGGCGTCGCGGTACTCCTCGATCGCCTCGATGCAGTCGGCGGGGGTTCCGGCGATGGGCTTGCACTTATCGAGAATCGCGTCGGTGACCTTCTCCTTCGCGGCGAGCCTGCCACCCCGCTCCATCGCGTCGGCGACAGGGCGGATCTCCTCCGGATCGAGACCGGCGAGCTCGAGGAGCGTGTCGGCCGCGCCCTTGATGTTCTGCACCTTGTTCGCGAGGTACATTCCGGCGATCTCGCGCGCGCCGTCGCGCCCTTCGTCCCGGTCGTCGGCAATCGAGGCGACGATCGTGCAGCCGAGGTCGAGCTCGTCGGCGTCCTTGCCGGCCGCTGCCGCGCCCGCGGCCATGTGCTCGCCCGCGTAGCGAACGAACGCCGGGGTCGTGATCGACGCGGTCAGGAGCCCGTCTCCCACTTCCCCCGAGAGCGCGAGCATCTTCGGCGCGGTCGCCGCGACGTACACGGGCGGCGAGCCGCGAGGGGTGTCGGCCTCGACGGCGAGGGCGGGCACCTGCGCCGAGAACACCGTGCCGTCGTAGTCGAAGGCGTCGCCGGCCAGGCAGCCTCGGACGATCGCCACCGCGTCCCGCATCGCGCCCAGCGTCGAGATCCTCTCGCCTCCGCGCTTGATGTTGTTGAGGAAGATCTTCGACGTCCCGAAGCCGAGAACGAACCGGTCAGGTCCTGCTGCTTCCTGCACCACCCGCGCGTCCATTGCGACCTGCACCGGGTGGCGGGTGAAAGGCGAGATGATTCCCCAGCCGATCGTCAGGCTCGTCGTCTCCTTCGCGATCAGCGCCGAGACGACCGTCGATGAGCGAGCCTCCATCCCGTGCTTTCGCCACCACGGATAGGCCTCGGCGAGCCAGACGGTGTCCATGCCGGATTCCTCCATCACCCGGGCGCTCGCGAGCATCTCGTCGAGCGGCTCCATGGTGAGCTGCATGACGCCGATCCGGAGTGGCGGGGACACCTGGTGCTAGC
>JBBQXH010000324.1:0-3564 GCA_038209835.1 Gaiellales bacterium
GTCTTCACCGATCGGGGAGCCTCGTTCGCCGCGCTCGCCCGGCCCGCGGGATACCTCGGATCACAGGTCTCGTGGAGCCCGGATGGCTCCCGGTTCGCCTACTGCCTCGGCTCGAGCGACGGTTTCGACGTGCGGCTGGTCTCGCGCGCCGGCGAGGTCGAGCGCATCGTCGACGGCGCGTGCTCGCCGGCATGGCTCCCCGATGGGACGCTGGCAGCGGCCCGCGACAACCCGCCGTCGATCGTAGCAGGAGGGAAGACGCTGCTCGACAACGCATCCATCGCTCGCTTGCTCGGCCGGACCGGCCCCGGCCGCCAGCGCGTCGCAGCACTGTTCGCAAGCGGCGATCGCCTGTTCGCGAGCCTCGTCTCGATCCGGGGCGGCAGGGAACGGCCGCTGGCCGCGGCGCTCGCTGTACTGTCACCCGACGGGTCGGTCGACTTCTCGGCAGAGCTCCCGCGCGACAGCCTTCCGGCCGCCGTCGGGCTCTCGCCGGACGGGCAGGCGCTCTGGTACTTCGAGGAGGGCGGCGGGAACGCTGTGCTGATCGCGCTTCCGGGCGGACGACGACTGCCGCCCTTCGGAGCCCGATGGCTCGCCTGGTCGCCCGACGGCGCCTACCTCGCGGCGGCGACCGACGAGGGCATCGTCCTCTACTCCTGGCCCGAGACGAAGCGCCTCGACACGGTGCCGACGGACGCGGCGGTTGTCGCCTGGACGCGCTCCCGTTAGCCTTGATCCACCGCTGCGATCGCGCGAAACGGTGGATCCAGGCTTAGACTCGACGTCGTGCCGAAGACGCTCACCGGAGAGGAGCTCGAGCTCGACGATGGGCCGGTCCGCGATGCCGAGCTCTTCCTCGTCGACGGCAACAACCTCGCCTATCGCGCCTACTTCGCGCTGCCCGAAGAGCTGGCGACCTCGGAGGGTTTCCCGACGAACGCGCTGCTCGGCTTCGTCAACATGCTGTTCAAGCTTCTCGTCGATTACAAGCCGAAGGGGGTTGCGGTCGCCTGGGACACGCGGCCCGTGCATCGGCTCGAGGTCGCCGAGGAGTACAAGGCGGAGCGCCGGCCGATGCCGGACCTGCTGCGCGAGCAGTTCCCTTACTTCAAGCCGATCGTCGAGGCGTTCGGGTACCGCAACCTCGAGTTCGAGGGCTGGGAGGCCGACGACGTCATCGCGACGATCGCCACCCGCGCAGACGAGGCCGGAGTGAAGACGTGCGTCGTCTCCACCGACCGGGATGCCTTTCAGCTTTGCTCCGAGAACGTCTGCCTGATGATGACGCCGCGCGGCGTGGCCGATGTCCAGGTCTATACGCCCGAGCGAGTCGAGGCGCGCTACGGGGTCACGCCGACTCAGGTTCCCGACTTCATCGGGCTCAAGGGCGACACCTCTGACAACATCCCGGGCGTCGCGGGCATCGGCGACAAGACAGCGGGGCAGCTGATTGGCCAGGACGGGTCGGTCGAGGCGGTGATCGAGCACGCGGACGAGCTCTCGCCGGCCCGTGCGAAGGCGATCCGCGAGCACGCCGAGCAGGCTCGGCTCTCAAAGCTGCTGGCCACGATGCGCCGCGACCTCGACATCGACTGCGATCCGGCGGAGCTCGTGCTCGCCCCGCCCGACCGTTCCCAGCTGAAGGAGATGTTCCGACGGTTCGAGTTTCGGAACCTCCTGCGGCGGGTCGACGAGCTCGACATCGCCCTCCCTGCGGCCGACCGACCGGCCCGCGTGGAGGTCGTGGCTCCGTGGGTCGAGGCGGCGCTAAACACGCTGACCGGCCGTGCGGCGCTGCGTGTCGCGGACGGTCGTGCCGCCCTTGCGCAGGACGGGGAGCCGGTCCGCGTTGGGTCGCTCGACGCGGCCGATCTGTGGTCGACCGAGGTCATCTGCCACGGGTTCTCCTCGTTCCCCCAGGCGCTCGTGCGCCGCGGCCTCGAACCGGCCGAGGACACCGAGATCGCCGCTTATCTGATCGAACCGGGACGCTCGACCTACGAGCTCGACGACCTCGCCGCCGAGTATGGCGTCGAGGTGCGCCCCGAGCCTCCGGCCGAGGAGGAAACGGAGGCGCTCGTCCGGGGCGCTGCATCGACCCTCGCGCTCGTCGGTCCGCTCGGCGAGAGGCTCGACGCGCTCGAGCTCGTGCCGCTGTACCGCGATATCGAGTTGCCGCTCGCCGTGGTTCTCCGGCAGATGGAAGACGTCGGCGTGAAGATCGACACCTACCGGATGGGAGAGATCACTGCCCGTCTCGCAGACCGGGTCGAGGAGCTCGAGGCGCGTGCGCAGGAGCTCGCGGGCGAGCCGTTTCTCATCGGCTCGACCCAGCAGGTGGCTCGAATCCTGTTCGAGACGCTCGGTCTCGAGCCGGGAAGGAAGGGAAAGACGGGCTACTCGACCGATACCCGGGTTCTCCACGGTCTCCGCGCAGCCCATCCGATCATTCCCGTGATCGAGGAATGGCGTGAGTACTCGAAGCTCCTCAACACCTACCTCGGCCCGCTGCCCGAGCTGATCTCGGAAGAGGACGCGCGTCTGCACACGCATTTCAACCAGACGGTGGCCGCGACCGGGCGGCTCTCGACCTCGAACCCGAACCTGCAGTCGATCCCGATCCGCACGGAGCTCGGCCGGACGATTCGCAGCGCGTTCGTTGCCGAGCCCGGATGGAAGCTGCTCTCGGCCGACTACTCGCAGGTTGAGCTGCGCATCCTCGCTGACGTCTCGGGCGAGCCGAAGCTGCGAGAGGCGTTCCTGCGCGGCGACGACGTCCACGCTACGACGGCGGCCGAGGTGCTCGGGAAGGACGTCGCCACGCTCACGAAGGACGAGCGCAACCGCGCGAAGGCCGTCAACTTCGGGATCATCTACGGGATCAGCGCCTTCGGGCTTTCCGATCAGCTCGACATCTCGCGCGAGGAGGCGGCGGCGTATATCGAGACGTACCTCGCGCGGTTCCCGCATGTCCAGGACTTCATCCAGCGCACGATCGAGCAGGCGGAGCGCGACGGCTACGTTCGGACGCTCCTCGGCCGCCGCCGGCCGATCCCCGAGCTCCGCGTGCGCAATCGCCAGACTCGCTCGCTGGGTGAGCGGCTCGCCGTCAACACGATCATGCAGGGCACCGCTGCGGACATCATCAAGGTCGCCATGGTCTCGATCCAGCACCGCCTCCGCGCGGAGGGGCGGGCGGCCCACCTCGTCTTGCAGGTGCACGACGAGTTGCTGCTCGAGGTTCCAGCCGCCGAGGTCTCGGCGGTACGCGATCTCGTCCGGGAGGAGATGTGCGGTGCCTATTCGCTCGACCCGCCGCTCGTGGTCGACGTCGGGGTCGGCGACGACTGGACCGGGGCAAAGTAAGGACGAGTGCGCTAGCCCTCGTCCGCACAGTAACGGGCGAAGCCCGTTACGACGCCTCGCGGATCCCGGCGGTGGCCGGGATCCGCACAAAGCGCGTGCTGGTGACTGGGCCCTTCGGGCCCTCCCCTGGCACCGCTGGCGCCGCCGGCGCCGGTGCGTGCCGTGGCCGCGGAGCCCCGATGTATCGCCGCCTGG
>JBBQXH010000325.1:0-3522 GCA_038209835.1 Gaiellales bacterium
CGCTTCGCTCCTTGCTGCGCGCTTGGATACGCCGGGCTCCGCCCGGCTGAAGCTTCGCTGCCGGCTGCCGCCGTCCGCTGCGCGTCGCTTCGCTCCTTGCTGCGCGCTTGGATACGCCGGGCTCCGCCCGGCTGGCCCTTCGCGGCCTGGCGGCTTCGGCGCGGCCGCTGCGCGTCGCTACGCTCCTTGCCTCAACTGGATCCAAATGGTCTTCAGATCCGTGTACTTCTCGAGCGAGTGCATCGACTTGTCCCGACCGAAGCCAGACTGCTTGAAGCCGCCGAACGGAGCCGAGATATCACCGGTGTCGAACGTGTTGACCCAGACGACGCCCGCTCTGAGCGCACGGGCCGTTCGGTGGGCGCGGTTCACGTCGTCGGTCCAGACTGCGGCGGCGAGGCCGTAGATCGTGTCGTTGGCGATAGCGATCGCCTCGTCCTCGTCGGTGAACGAGATCGTCGAGAGCACCGGGCCGAAGATCTCCTCGCGCGCGATCGTCATGTCGTTCGAGACGGTGTCGAAGATCGTCGGCTCGACGTAGAAGCCGCCCGTGTCGGTTCGGACGCGGCTGCCGCCGAGGTACAGATCGGCGCCTTCGTCCTTGCCGGACTCGATGTAGCCGAGCACGCGATCGAGCTGCGTCGAGTCGACGAGGGCGCCCATCCGCGTCGAGGGGTCGAGGGGATCGCCCGGCTGGATGCGCGAGGCGACCTTCGTGACCTTCTCGAGGAACTCGTCCTTCACGGATTCGTGCACGAGCAGGCGCGAGCCGGCATTGCAGACCTCACCCTGGTTGAAGAAGATCCCCCAGGCCGCGGCCGTGGCCGCCGCGTCGAGATCGCTGCAGTCGGGCATGACGATGTGAGGTGACTTTCCGCCGCACTCGAGCGCGACCCGCTTCATGTTCGACTCGCTGGAGTAGCGCAGGAAGAGCTTGCCGACCTGCGTCGAGCCGGTGAACGCGACCATGTCGACGTCCTCGTGGAGCCCGATCGCCCGTCCGGCTGTCTCTCCGTATCCGGGGACGACCTGGAGCACGCCGTCGGGAATGCCGGCTTCCGAGGCGAGCTCGGCAAGTCGTAGCGCCGTCAACGGCGACTGCTCGGCCGGCTTGAGGACGACGCTGTTCCCGGCCGCGACGGCCGGCCCGACCTTCCAGGACGCCATGAGGAGCGGAAAGTTCCACGGGACGACCGCGCCGATGACGCCGAGCGGCTCGCGGACGACCATGACGACGCTCGAAGGATCGGTCGGAGCGACCTCGTCGTACACCTTGTCGAGCGCCTCACCGTAGTAGGCGATCGTTTCGGCGGCGAGCGGCACGTCGATCGATCGGGCGTCACGGATCGGCTTACCGACGTCGAGCGTCTCGAGCAGGGCGAGCTCGTCCGCGTGATCCTCGATAAGGGCGCCGAGGCGCTGAAGCGCCTTCTTCCGCTTCTTCGGTGCGAGACGCGACCACACGCCGGACTCGAAGGCCGCGCGTGCACCCCGAACGGCGCGGTCGACATCGGCGCTGTCGCAGGCGGCGACGTTCGCGAGCACGCGCCCGTCGATCGGGCTCACGCATTCGAACGTCTCACCGCTGGCTGCGTCGGCGTGACCGCCGTCGATGAACGCCTGCGTGGGAATCGTCAGCTGGTCGATCTGCGACGTCCACTGATTCTGCGTCGTTACCGCCACGGCTGCGCCTCTAGCTCTGTCCTGCTAGATCTTGCGACGTGGCCGCGACGGGCCCCACTTGCTGTTGCGGCCGCGGCGAGAACTGTAGACCTTGCGCGCCGGCGCGACGGTCATCCCCTCACGTTGGAACTGGTCGGCGTGACCGAGGCGAGTCGCGACGCGGCTGACGTCGGCCTGCTGCTCGGGGAGGACGAGAGTGATCCCGGTTCCGCTCCGTCCGGCACGGCCAGTTCGACCGACGCGGTGGACGTAGTCGTTGCCCTCGGCGGGAGGATCGAAGTTGATGACGTGGGTGATCTCGTCGAGATCGAGTCCCCGGGCCGCGAGATCCGTTGCGACGAGGGTGGAGACGCGCCCCGACTCGAAGCCGGAGAGCGCCTTCTCGCGCGCGCTCTGGGTCTTGTCGCCGTGCATGGCGACAGCCTGCACCTGGTGGCGCTCCAGCTTTCTGACGAGCCTGTCGGCGCCGCGCTTCGTTCGGACGAAGACGAGCGCGAGCCCGCGCTCGGCCGAGAGGAGCTCGACGAGCTTCTCGACCTTGTTCTCGGCCGTGACCGGGACGAACAGGTGCTCGACGCTCGCCGACTCCCAGGTCTGGGGCGGCTTCGCCTCGTGGACACGAGCGTCTCGCGTGTACTCGCCGGCCATCTCGCCGACCTCTCCGTGGAGCGTCGCCGAGAAGAACATCGTCTGGCGGTCACGCGAAATCCGACGAACGAGCCTGTCGACTTGCGGGCGGAAGCCCATGTCGAGCATCCTGTCGGCTTCGTCGAGAACGAGGATCCGGACGTTGTCGAGCCTCACCATCTTGCGGGAGACGATGTCCTCAAGCCTCCCGGGCGTTGCGACGAGGATGTCGGCGCTGGCCGCACGCTTCGCCTGCGACGGGATGGCGACTCCGCCGAAGACCGCGGCGACGTGCAGGCCCCGGGCCTTCGCGATGGCGGCGAAGTCGTCAGCGACCTGAGCGGCGAGCTCTCGCGTGGGGACGAGGATGAGTGCGGATGGTCGTCCGCCCGAGCCGTCGAGTCGCTCGACGATCGGTCCAGCGAAGGCAATCGTCTTGCCCGACCCGGTCGGCGACTTCGCGAGGACGTCGCGTCCGGCGAGCGCGTCCGGTATGACGAGCGACTGGATCGGGAAGGGGGTTGTGATCGACTTGCGTGCGAGCGCATCCGCAACGGGCGCGGACAGGCCAAGCTCGCGAAACGTTTCCATTGACATGTTCTGATTCCCTCTCTGTTGGCCGCGACATCGTCGCGGGTACTTCGAGATTTGCCTATCTCGAAGCCTCCGAAAGGGGAACCGAGTAGAGAAACCTCACGGGCGGCGGGATGCCGTCCTGATCTCAGGGTAGCAGCGGTTGCTAACGGCGTGGAACCGTGATTGCGAAGGTCTGGGTCTTCGTGCGTCCGAAAGTGTTCGTGAACTCGACCGTCAGGGTCGCGGGACCCCTCGTTGCGCCAGGTGCGATTGTCACCGAGATCGTCCGGCGCCCGTTCATCGTCGGAACGTTCCTCGAGCCGATCGTCTGTCCGCCCCTGACGATCCTCAGGGCGACGCTGACGGCCTGATCCGACTGTGCAATCACACGGGTGTAGCGGAAGGGCCTCCTGAACGTTTGCACCCTCGTCACGGTTGCTTCGACCGGGGCAGGATTGAAGGTCGCCGTGAGGGTGGTTGCCACGGTGACGGTGAACGTGCAGGTCGGTGAGGTGCCCGTGCAAGGCCCGCTCCAGCCTCCGAAGAGGGATCCGGGGAACGGAGCGGCGGTGAACGTCATGACCGTGCCGAGGGCGATCTGGCTGGTGCAGGCCGGCTGACAGGAGTAATTACCCG
>JBBQXH010000326.1:0-3511 GCA_038209835.1 Gaiellales bacterium
CCCGAGTATCGCTGGACGTCGGGGATCGAGACGACGACGGGGCCGCTCGGCGCCGGCGTCGCGACCTCGGTCGGGATGGCGATCGCGGCGAAGTGGCAGGCCGCGACCTTCAACCGCCCGGACTTCCCGCTCTTCGACTACGACGTCTACGCGCTCGGCGGCGACGGCTGCATGATGGAGGGCCTCTCCGGCGAGGCGGCCTCGCTCGCGGGGCACCTGAAGCTCTCGAACCTCTGCTGGATCTACGACTCGAACCACATCACGATCGAAGGCAATACCGCGCTCGCGTTCTCGGAGGACGTCGGGACGCGGTTCCTCGCCTACGGCTGGAACGTGCTTCGTGTCTCGGACGCGAACGACCTCGCGCGGCTCGGCGGAGCGTTCGACGCGTTCAAGAAGGAGACCGGCCGCCCGACCCTCGCCATCGTCGAGAGCCACATCGGCTACGGCGCACCGCACAAGCAGGACACGAGCGGTGCGCACGGCGAGCCGCTCGGCCCCGACGAGGTGAAGGCGACGAAGAAGGCCTACGGCTGGCCGGAGGACGCGCAGTTCCTCGTCCCCGACGGCGTCCGCGAGCACTTCGCGGCCGGCATCGGTGCACGTGGAAAGGCTGCGCGGGACTCCTGGATCGAGCTCTTCGAGGGCTACGGCTCGGCACATCCTGAGCTCGCCGACCAGGTTCTGCGGATGCAGCGGCGCGAGCTTCCGGATGCCTGGGACAGCGATATCCCGGAGTTCCCGCCTGACGAGAAGGGTCTCTCGGGCCGCGACGCCTCGGGCAAGGTGCTGAACGCCGTCGCGCAGACCGTGCCGTGGGTGATGGGCGGCGCGGCCGACCTGACCCCCTCGACGAAGACGCGGCTTACCTTCGAGGGCGCCGGCGACTTCGAGGCAAACGACTACTCCGGTCGGAATCTCCACTTCGGGATCCGCGAGCACGCGATGGGCTCGATCCTCAACGGATTGACGCTCTCGAAGATCCGAGCATTCGGCTCGGGGTTCCTCATCTTCTCCGACTACGCGCGAACGCCGACGCGGCTCTCCGCGATCATGGAGATCCCGACGGTCACGATCTTCACGCACGACTCGATCGGTGTCGGCGAGGACGGCCCGACGCACCAGCCGATCGAGCACCTGGCGGCGTTCCGCGCCATGCCCGGCCTGATCATGCTCCGACCGGGTGACCCGAACGAGGTCGCCGAGGCGTGGCGGATGATCATGCAGTCACAGCACGATCCGGTCGTCCTCATCCTCTCCCGGCAGAACATGCCGACGCTCGACCGGACGCAGTACGCCTCCGCGGCCGGGCTTCAGTACGGCGCCTACGTGCTCGGCGACGCCGAGGACGGCGATCCCGACGTGATCCTGATGGCGAGCGGCACCGAGGTCGGTCTCGCCGTCGCCGCGTACGAGCAGCTCACCGCGGAGGGCGTCAAGGCGCGCGTCGTCTCGATGCCGTCGTGGGAGCTCTTCGAGCGGCAGCCCGTCGAGTACCGAGAGTCGATCCTGCCTCCCGTCGTCACAGCCCGGGTCGGGATCGAGCAAGCCTCGGCCTTCGGCTGGGATCGCTACGTCGGCCTCACCGGCGCGACCGTCGCGATGAACACGTTCGGTGCCTCGGCGCCGCTCAAGGACCTCCAGCAGAAGTTCGGCTTCACGCCGGACGCCGTCGTCGCGACCGCGAAGGCCCAGCTCGGCCTGCCCGCGGTCGCCTGAAAGGAAGGTGTGACACACGTGGTTCAGCTGACCAATCCCCTCGTCGAGGTGCTCGGCTACGGCCAGAGCATCTGGTTCGACAACATCCGCCGGTCGCTCATCACCTCCGGCGAGCTCGAGCGCATGATTCGCGAGGACGGCCTCCGCGGCGTGACCTCGAACCCGGCGATCTTCGAGAAGGCGATTGCCGAGACCGACGAGTACGCGGCCGAGATCGATGAGCTCCGCGGCGGAAGCGAGAGCGACCCGAAGGCGCTCTACGAGACGATCGCGATCGAGGACATCAAGGCCGCGGCGGACATCCTCCGCTCGGTGTACGACGAGACGGGCGGCCGCGACGGCTACATCTCGCTCGAGGTCTCACCCGAGCTGGCGAAGGACACAGAGGGAACGATCGCCGAGGCCGAGCGGCTCTGGGCGACCGTGGCCCGGCCGAACCTGATGATCAAGGTGCCGGCGACCCCGGCCGGGATCCCGGCGATCCGGACGCTGATCTCGAAGGGCATCAACGTGAACGTCACGCTGCTCTTCGCCAAGGAGGCCTACGAGCAGGTGGCGGAGGCGTACATCTCGGGGCTCGAGGAGCACGCCGCGAAGGGCCACGACGTCTCGCACGTCGCGTCGGTTGCGAGCTTCTTCATTAGCCGCATCGACACCGCCGTCGACAAGCGTCTCGCGGCGATCGGCGGGCCCGACGCGGAGGCGCTCATGGGCAAGGCGGCAATCGCAAACGCGAAACTCACGTATGCGCGCTACCAGGAGATCTACGGTGGCGAGCGGTGGGCCGCGCTGGCGGCGAAGGGCGCACACACCCAGCGCCTCTTGTGGGCCTCGACCTCGACGAAGAATCCCGACTACCGGGACGTCGTCTACGTCGAAGAGCTGATCGGCCCGGACACGGTTGACACCGTGCCGCCGGCGACGTTCGACGCGTTCCGCGACCACGGAAAGCCTCGGGCGAGCCTCGAGGAGGACGTCGAGGGCGGGGCCGCCACGATGGCGGCGCTCGCAAAGATCGGCGTCGACTTCGACGAGGTCACCGACGAGCTCCTCGACCAGGCCGTCGCGGCATTCAGCGACGCCTTCGTCTCGTTGCTCGCATCGGTCGGACGTACCTGCAGTCCCGCGACAGCCTGAATCCACGAATCGACTGAGAAGAACGGAGGAACGGAGATGCAACTCGGAATGATCGGACTCGGACGGATGGGGGCAAACCTCGTCCGGCGGCTCATGCGTGAGGGTCACGACTGCGTCGTCTTCGACGTCAACGCCGACTCGGTGGCGCAGCTCGAGAGCGAAGGCGCGACCGGTGCGACGACGCTCGAGGACTTCGTCGCCAAGCTCGAGCAGCCCCGCGCTGCCTGGATCATGGTGCCGGCGGGCTACGTCCAGGGCACCGTCGACAAGCTGGCGGAGCTCATGGAAGCCGGCGACATCGTGATCGACGGCGGTAACAGCTACTACCGCGACGACATCGACCGCGCGAAGCAATTGGAGCCCAAGGGCATCCACTACGTCGACGTCGGCACGAGCGGTGGGGTCTTCGGCCTCGAGCGCGGCTTCTGCCTGATGATCGGCGGAGAGAAGAAGGTCGTGAAGCACCTCGACCCGATCTTCGCCACCATCGGCCCGGGAATCGACGGTGCACCGCGCACGCCCAGCCGAAACGGCAAGGCCTCGACCGCCGAGCAGGGCTATCTGCACTGCGGCCCGAACGGCGCCGGTCACTTCGTGAAGATGGTGCACAACGGCATCGAGTACGGGCTGATGGCCGCGTACGCCGAGGGGTTCA
>JBBQXH010000327.1:0-3453 GCA_038209835.1 Gaiellales bacterium
GCCGATCGCGTTCAGCGTCACCCCGTCAACGAACTCGAAGGGCTCGACGCCGTTCCACGTGCGAAACGGCGTCGAGCCCGAGCTCTCGCTAGCCACCGAGCGTTAACCTCACTGCGGCGTCGTCCGAGCCGACAGCGTTGAGGGAGATCTCCTCGTCGAAGATCACCCGCTTTCCCTCGCGGCGCGGCTCGCCTTCGCCGGCCGCCTTCCGGTCGAGAGCCCGCAGCACCTTCTCGGGCGTGATCGGGAGCTCGGTGATCCAGACGCCGATCGCGTCGTGCACGGCGGTTGCGATCGCGGGAGGCTGCGCGTTGTTTGCCATCTCGCCGATTGCCTTCGCCCCGAACGGCCCGTCGACCGACGGGTTCTCGAGGATCAGCGCCTTGATGTCGGGGAGATCCTCGATCCCGGGCGCCAGGTACGTTCCGAACTCGCCGCCGCGGTGGTCGGTCGACGGGTAGTACGGGTAGCAGCTCTCGAGCAGCCCGAGCCCGAGACCCATCATCGCGCCGCCCTGGATCTGGCCTTCGACGAGCGTCGGGTTGATCGCGCGCCCGACGTCGTAGGCCTCGAGCAGACTCAACACGGTGACCTCGACCTCGGCGACGCACGCCGCGTACGAGAGGGCCGAGTGCGGCTCGACCTCGACCGAGCCGGTCTCCGGATCGAGCGAGGCGAACGGCTTCAGCGCGGCGCCGGTGCCGGTGATTAGCTCCCCGTACTTCCAGGTTGCGGCCGCAGCAACGTCCGGGACGCCGATCTTCTTCTGCGGCGCCCCTCGCGCGAAGACCTCGCCGTCCTCGATCACGAGGTCGGCCGCATCCACCTCGAGCTCCTGAGCCGCGATCGCGAGAACGCGCTCCTTCGCCTTTTCGGCGGCGAAGCGCACGGCATTCCCGCCGATGAAGGTTCCACGGGAGGCGAACGTCCCGGTGCAGACCGGTGACGAGTCGGTGTTCGTGTTGTCCATCGTCACCCAGTCGTAGGGCACGCCGATGGCGTCAGCCACGATCTGCGTGTGGACGGTTCGCGAGCCCTGACCGATGTCTACCGTGCCGGCGAACACGTCGACCCGACCGTCCGGCTTGAGCTTGACCCAGGCCTGGCTCGGGTCGCCGTTCTGGTTCATGCCGGTCGGGTACTCGATCGTCGTAAAGCCTCGTCCCCTGTGCCTGGCCATCAGTGGCTCTCCTTCTCGAGTACCTGCTGTGAGACGAGGTGCTCCGGCAGCAGGTCGCCGGTGCGGGGCTCGCTCGACATGGTTCGGAGCTCGGCGGCGAGCTCGATGCCCGCGGCCTCGGCGACCGCCTGGACGATCGGCACCGTCGAGGGATCCTGGAGGACGACCCGGTTCGCGGTCGTGTCGCCGACCCGGTTTGCGTTCTTCAGCCTGAACTCGAACGGATCGAGCCCGAGCGTGTCGGCGATGCGGCTCATGTGCGTCTCGACCGCGAAGGACACCGACGTCACCCCGAATCCCCGCATCGCCGTCGTCGGCACGCGGTTCGTGTACACGACGTAACCGTCGAAGTGGACGTTCGGGATCGTGTAGGCGCCGAGGTGGTGGAACGAGTGCTTCGTCAGCCCGTACGGCGAGAAGCGCGAGTACGCACCCGAGTCGTGCAGCGTCAGCGTCTTGCGGCCGAGGATCCAGCCGTCGTCCGTGAGCGCGTCTGCGATCTCGATGTGCCACGGTGCGCGCGTCGAGGAGACGAGGAACTCCTCCTCGCGCGTGAAGCGCCATTTCACCGGGCGGCCGGACTTGAGCGCGAGCAGCGCCGTGATCGTCTCAGTCGCCGAGTCGACCTTCCCGCCGAAGCCGCCGCCGACCGTACCCCCGACCAACTTGAGCCGGTTCAGCGGCACCTGCAGATGAGCGGCGACGACGCCCATCGAGAAGTACATCGCCTGCGTGCACGAGTAGATCGTCAGCCGACCGGTCGACTCGGGGACGCTCAGCGAGATCTGCGTCTCGAGCGGAAGGTGCTCGATCGCAGCGGGACGGTAGACGCCCTGGATGATCGTGTCCGCCTGGTCGAAGGCCCATGCGACGTCGCCCTTGCGGATCTGCCGCCGGTCCATCTCACCCTCGAAGTGGTTGTACCAGTTGCCCCACGGGTGGATCTGCGGCGCGTCCGGGTCGAACGCCTTGCGGGGGTCGAACAGGGGCTCCTTCTCCTCGAACTCGACCTCGATCAGCTCGACGGCCTCTCGCGCCGTGGCCTCGTCCTCGGCGGCAACGACGGCGATCACCTGACCCTTCCAGCGAACCTCGCCCTCCGCGAGCAGAGGCTCGTCCGCGGGGACGCCGAGCGCCTCGAGGTGGCCGTAGACGTTCTTCGGGACGTCCGCATGGGTGACGACGGCGTGCACGCCCGGGTGTCCTTCCGCCTTGCTCGTGTCGAGCCTCATGATGTCTCCGCGGTGGATCGGCGAGCGGAGTGCCTTCGCCCACAGCATGCCGGCGACGCGGACGTCGTCGACGTAGGTCGTCTGCCCGGTCACGTGGCCGACGCCGTCGTAGCGCGGGAGCCTTGCGCCGACGGCCTTCACGCCACACCTCCCGCGGCCAGCTCGACGGCGTCGATGATCTTGACGTACCCGGTGCAGCGGCACACATGGCCACCGAGCGTGTGCTGAATATCCTCTCTGGTCGGGCTCGGGTTCGTTCGCAGGAGCCCTTCGGCTGCCATCAGCATCCCGCTCGTGCAGTAGCCGCACTGCGCGGCGTAGGCGTCGTTGAACGCCGCCTGGACACGGCCGAGGTCGTCGGGCGAACCGAGACCTTCGACCGTCGTGATCTCCGCACCGTCGACCGAGGCGAGCGGAATGAGGCAGGCGCGCCGCGCTTCCCCGTCGACGAGCACGGTGCAGCTGCCGCAGCCGCCCTGCTGGCAACCGGCCTTCGGGCTCAGAATCCCGAGCTCCTCCCGCAGGACGGCGAGCAGCGACGTGAGCGGCGGGCTCTCGACGTCTCGCTCGACGCCGTTGAGGGTCAGCTTCATGGACTCTCCTTCTCGAGGTCGGCGAGCGCCCGTTCGACGAGTGTCGGCAGGGCCCGCTTGCGGTACCAGGCGGATGCGAGCGCGTCGTCCGGCGGGTCGACGTCATCGAGGCTCTTGTGCGCGGCGATCGAGGCAGGTTCGCCCTGCGCGAGCGCAGCCTCGACGGAGCGAAGGCGCACGGCGTGGTCGGCTGCGCCGGACACGGCGACACGAACGCCGTCGGCGGCCCGTGTGCAGGACACGGCCAGGATCGTGTAGTGATGGCTGTGCGGCCGGTGCACCAGCGCGTGCCCGGCGCGCCGCGACTCGTCCGGATAGCGGACGTCGAGCACGAGGCGCCCGGCGCGATCAGCGGCCAGGAATGCCTCGAGGTCCTCGATGAGCTCGCCGCTCGCGCCGATTGAGCGCACTCGAGCGTCGAGAGCGAGGAATGGGCCCTGCAGGTCGC
>JBBQXH010000328.1:0-3440 GCA_038209835.1 Gaiellales bacterium
GAGAAGACGCCCCCGCCGTTGCGGGTCGTGAAGTAGGTGATGTCCGCGCGGACCTGGAAGTCCATCGTCCCGCCCAACATCGGGAAGTTGAAGAAGATCTCCTCCCCGACGTGCGGGTAGTTGTCTGAGTGCCCCTCCGAGTAGGCGAGGAGCCGGGTGTTGGGCGGCGTGCCGAGCAGGAGGTCGTAGCGGTCGAGCTCGTACCCCGCCGCGCCACCGCCGACGAGGCCGAAGTCGCCGATCTTCTCGTCTGGCCCGATCCCCTCCATGATGAACGCGCACGCGGGATCCCTCGCGTCAGGCATCTGCACGTAGTACGACGAATGGTCGAAGCCCTCGGAGGTGAAGCCGGTTGCGAAGTCCTTCTGCGGCGCTCGCGCGCGGCCGCGCCAGACCCCTGAGCGCTCGCCGCTGAGCTGCAGGTAGTGCTCGCCGGGCCTCGCCTGCCAGGCGCGTGACCCGTACTCGAGCTTCCGAACCTCGATCAGATCATGCTTCTCCGGGTGCCACGCGATCGCCCAGTAGAAGCCGTTCGAGCCGAGGTACATGCCACGCCCGCCGCCGGCCAGGTACTGCTCCCAGGCGTCGAGCATCTCGGTCGAGTAGTACTCCGGATGCGAGCCCGTGAAGACGACGTTGTAGCGTTCGAGCAGCGCCGCTCCCTCGTCGTGAAGCTCGCGGTCGGTGGCGATATCGACCTCGAAGCCCATCTCGTCGATCCAGGCGACGAGATGGAGATCGGCGGGAAATTGCCACGGGCCGCCGGTCGCCATCCGGAACTTCGGTCGCATGTTGACGATCGGCCGGAGCGCCGAGGAAGAGTGCACGCCCGACCCGTCGATGTGCGAGTCGTAGGT
Source organism: Gaiellales bacterium (assembly GCA_038209835.1). Taxonomy (GTDB): domain Bacteria; phylum Actinomycetota; class Thermoleophilia; order Gaiellales; family Gaiellaceae; genus JBBQXH01. Next base: position 858 of record JBBQXH010000328.1, read on the forward strand.
TGAGAGACCGAACTCTCGGTGGCCATAGATCCAGAAGTCCTGCTCGGCGATGACCGAGGTGTGACCCATGATCGACTGGGCAACCGGGACGTCGTGGATGATGTGCTCGTTCGCATAAGCGAGGTAGCTCGCGGTCGGCACGAGAAACAACGCCTTGGCCGTCGCCGTGCCTCGCGGCGGCAGGACGAAGAACGGGATCCAGTCCTCGGACTCTCCCTGGACGAGTCGCAGGGCGTAGACGCCCGACCGGAAGTCGTCGGGCACCGTCCACGCCAGGTCGGTCTCCCAGCGGCAGTCCTCGAGGTCGTCGTCGTGGAAGTGGATCGCGCCGTATTCCTCGGGTGCGTGCATGAAGACCTCGTCGATCCCCCGCCAGTTCCAGCCCGTCATGCCACGCGCTGGGAAGTTGACGCAGGTGCCGTGGAGGTCGTTCGACCCCGTGTCGGTCACATCGTCGGTCGTGATGCCGCGCGGGCCGATCCCGTGCGCGAAGTCCCAGGCCGCCACGAGCCCGTCGGCCGGCACGGCGCCGCCGCCGGTGATCCCGTCGAGCTCGGGAACCGTCAGGGCACGGTTCCACACCTTCGGGCTGTCGATCTTCCCGTTCAGGTGCGCATCGACCCAGCTCGACCCCGGCGCCTTCGCGAGCCCCGCGAGGGTGAACGCCGTTCCGGCATCGCCCGGGCCACCGGAGACCTGGTGCTCGACCAGCGCATCGCCCGAGATCGGAACGATCGGCGAGACGAGGCTGTTCGTCGAGTTGACGACGCTCCGCGAGTAGAGCGTTACGGTGCCTGAGCCGTCGTGCACGGCGGCGACCGAGTACCAGCACCACGTATGGAGCGGCGCGTTCGTCGCCACGGTCTCTCCGTCGACGCGAAGCGCGAGCGCCGAATCGTCGAGAACCAGCGCGTATCCGGTCTCCGAGTCGGTGGCGTAGCGGCCCATGATCGCCTGACCGGGCAGAGCCGGGGTCGTCGGCATCACGAAGGCGTGCAGCGTGAACGGGCCCGAGAGCACGAGGGCTCCCTCGTCCTCCACGACCATGCACGAGCCGCAGTCGGTCGCCTGGAACCGCGCGGGGTATTCGCAGTTCACCGGGTCGTCGATGACCTCTTCCTTAAAGCCGGGGCCTCTCGGGTTCGTATCGCCGTGGATCAGCCGGACGATGTCCGCCCGGTACGTGCCGGCTTCCTCCGAGCTCACCTTGAACTCGATCGGCTCGCCCGGTGCGACCGAGAGCCGATCGCAGTAGCCGTGGATCGCGGTCTTGCGGAGCTCTGCCATCAGGCCTCCACCAGCTCGCGGACGCGGCGCGTGAAGATCCCGTGCAGCGCCTCGTCCTCGCTCGCGAACGTCTCGTCGTCGAGGATCGTCGCGGTCTCGCCACGTACACCAGAGAGCACGCCGATCTTGAACCCGGCCCAGGGCTCCGTCATCACGATGATGTACTTCCCGGGCTGCGGCTGACGACGGAAGTACTGGAGCACGCGCTCGAGAGCGTCCGAGTGCTGGCCGAGCGGCCGCGCGGCATGCTCGGCGATCAGATCGTCCGTGATCAGCGCCTTGATCCGCTCCCGCTGTTTCGCGTCCCAGTCCAGATAGACCTGAATCTGCCTGTCGCTCATGGTGCCTCCAGCGTCACGCGGACGGGCTGGCCGCCTTTCGCGACGGATTCGTTGATCGCGAAGCACACCGACATCGACTTCCAGCTGTCGTGGATCGACGCGTGCGACTCGGTGTCGGTCTCGATGCATTCGAGGAAGTGGTCGATCTCCTGTCTGAAGGGGTGGTGCTCGACTTCCGCGGAATCCGGCTTGACCGTCGGAAACGACCAGTAGCCGAGGCTCCCCGGGTAGTGCTTCGAGGAGTACACCTCGTTGTTGATGATCGACCCTTCCGTCCCGAAGAGCTTGCAATTGAAGATGTACGGCGTGTCGGCCTCGAGGATGGTCGCGAGCTTCCCCACTGCACCGTTCTCGAAACGCAGCGTGGCCGCCACGACCGGGTCGAACTCGAAGTCGTCGTTGATGCGCTTGGCGGCGGAGAAGGCTGCAACCTCGACGATCTCTCCGCCGACAAAGCGCAGGATGTCGACCGCGTGGCAGCCGCCGCACACGAAGGCGCTCCCTCCTTGGGCCTTCGAGACAAACGACGGGTACCCCGGATAGACGTCTTGCAACGGATGCCAGTAGTCGGCCTCTCCGTACACGAGGTCGCCGAGGACCCCGTCGGCGATCAACTGCTTGACAGTCAGGAACTGGGGATTCCAGCGAAGCACGAAGCTCGTGACGGTCTTGACGCCCGCTTCTGCGACCGCGTCACGGATCGCAAGCGAATCGTCGAGCGTCATCCCGACGGGCTTCTCGACCACGATATGCCGGCCCGACTCCGCCGCGCGGACGCAGTGCTCGCGCCGCGTATCGGGATGCGTGCACGAGGCGATGATCTGGATCCGGTCGTCGTCGTAGAGGTCGTCGAGGGATGCGTACTCACGCGCCTCGACGCCGAGCGACTCGAGCAACGCCGTTGCCTTGCCCGGCGTCCGGTTGTAGACGCCGATGAGCTCCGTCTGCGGATGGT
>JBBQXH010000329.1:0-3436 GCA_038209835.1 Gaiellales bacterium
GCGCGCGCTCAGCTCTCTGGCTGATTCAGACGCCGGTGACGAAACAGGCGTCGTGAGCGGCCGCCGCCACCTGGACTCGGCCGATCCGGTGACCCCGCCCGTCGCAAACCACGAGCGTCCCGCGCTCGAGTGACGGCGTCATGACGCGGCCCCACCCGGTCGCGACGTTGTAGGAGCCCACGGGAATGGCGGTCTCGTGGAGAAGCCGTCCCGTGTTGATCGCGTGGGCGTGTAGCGTGCCGTCGTCACCGCTCGTGACGAACGCCATCCCGTTCCCAAACGCGACGTGCTGCGGGGGCGCTCCCCCCGGAAGGGAACGCACGACACGCCGGGTACGAGAGTCATAGATCTCGATCGCCCCCCGGTCACCCGAGGTGACCCAGACGCGGTGTCCATCCGGTGTAAAGCACACATCGTGCGCGAGAAACCCGGGTCGGAGCCGGCGGACGAGCTTCGGTCGCTCGGCGTTCGCGACGTCGAGTATCGCCACCTCCTGCGCCTTCGAGCCGAGAGCCGTCCACAGCCACCGGCCCGATCGATCGAGCGACACGTGCCGGGCGTGACCTCCCACCTCTGTTCGATGGAGGACTCGTCCGCGGTCGACGTCGAGAACGACGACCTCGCCCCGATCGGAATCCGTAACGTACACAAGGCGACCGCCTGGACGGACGGCCGTGTAGCGCGGCTCCGAGAAGCCGTGGACGACGCCTCGCACGACAAGCGGCCGCAGATCGACGATCGACACGGCTCCCTCGGTCGTGTGCGCGACGACAGCCGCCCGGCCCTCCACGCTCTCGATGCTTCGAGGCCCAGCGAGCGTCGGCAGCCGTCGTCGGACCTTCCCGGTCGTTAGCGAGACCGCGACGACATGCGCCTCGGTGTCGGCCGTCACAAGCGCGACAGGCGCACCGGCGACAGAATCCGCGACGGCAACTCGGAGCGTCGGCGCCAGGAAGGGAAGGGCCGCGACGGCCAGGAGGAACTCACGCCGATTCACACCCTCTCTACGGCCGCGTTACCGTCCGAGGTCCAATCACTACGTCGCCGTCACGACCGCGATCGCGCTGATCTCGAGCTTGAGCCGCGGATCGACCAGCCGCTTCACCTCAACGAGAGTGCTGGCCGGGAAGTCGCCGTCGAAGTAGGGGCCCATGATCTCGCCGATCGCGTCCTGGTCCTCCATGTCCGTCACGAAGACATCGGTACGGATGACGTCCTTCCAGGTCGCGCCGCCCGCCTCGAGGCAGCGCGACAGGCTCTCCATGACGAGCCGCGCCTGCTCCTGGACGTCCTCCGGCGGATCGAGTGCCTCGTTGCGATGCGGGTGGTCGTGGTAGAGAGGAAGCGCCGTCGCGCCCGAGATGAAGAGCAGCTCGCCCCCGGGGCGGACGCGGATCAGGGGTGCGTACGGCATGAAGAAGCTCGTGCGTTCGACATCGACAGGGACACGGTGCGGGTTCATTCGACGCCTCCGATCGGGATTGGGACGTTGTCGTCGAACGGATTCGCCGGGGCGGGTCCCTGCTTGATCTCGAGAAGGCGTGTCCCGTCGACGAGGGTCTCGATCGAGTGGCCCTCGTAGAGGAGCGCGAAATCCCCGGTAGCCAGATCGACGTCTCCGACGTGCGGCCCCTCCTTTGCGTACACGCCGATCCGCGCCGAGCCGGCGAGGCAGACCATGACCTGGTGGCGTGTGTCGCCGCCTGGGGGACCGTCGTTCACGTGGTAGTGCGGCTTCACGAAGGCGCCGGACGGACGGTTGAGGATCGTGATCTGCAGCGGGAGGTCGTCCGGAGTGAGATGGGCTTTGGTCTCGCGTTCGAGCTCGGGGCTCGCGACGCGGTAGTGCTCGGCGAGCCAGGCCCGCTCTTCGTCGGTCGCAAACGTCGGTGGATGCGACTCGAAGTCGGCGAAGTCACCGCGAACGACCATGGCGACGGTACGCCCATCCGGTGCACGGAGGAACTCGGCGCTGCTCATCGGTCTCCCTTCTTGGACTCGGTTGCCACGAGCGCCACGGCCTGGGCTGCAAGGCCCTCGCCGCGCCCGGTGAATCCCAGGCCGTCGGTCGTCGTCGCCCGAACGGCGATCTGTGCGGGATCGACGCCCATCGCGGCAGCGAGGTTGGCTCGCATCTGTTCGCGATGCGGCGCGAGTCTCGGCCGCTCGCCTACGAGAACACAGTCGGCGTTCACCAGCTCGTAGCCGGCCTCGCGAACGACCTCGTAGGCACGGGTCAGCAGCTCGAGCGACGCAGAGCCCTGCCAGCGCTCGTCACCCGACGGAAAGAGCCAGCCGATGTCACCGAGCCCTGCCGCGCCGAGGATCGCGTCGATCAGCGCATGCGAGATGACGTCGCCGTCCGAGTGCCCGACAAGACCCGACTCGCCCGAAAACTCGACCCCGGCGAGGAGGAGAGGCACGCCGGCCGCGAGCGCGTGTGCGTCCACCCCAATTCCGACCCTGATCGTCATCGGAAGAGCGGCTCTTGGCGACGTTTGCGCGCGTCGAACACGGAGACGGTTTCGTATCCGACTCGGCGCACGAGCTCGAGTGCCTGGCCGAAGTCCTCGCCGACGAACGCCGGCTCGTGCGCATCGGAGGCGATCGTGATCGGCACCCCGTGCCGATGAAACGCTAACAGGAGCTGCTCGGCCGGATAGATCTCCCCCACGGGCTTCCGAAGCCCCGCCGTCGAGACCTCGACCGCAACGCCGCTCCGCGCGATCGACGACGCGAATGACTCATGAAGTTCGGAAAGGATGTCCGACTCGGGACGGTTACCGTAGATCTTCGCCAGGTCCGGATGCGCCATGACGTCGACGGTCCCGCTCGCCGCCAACTCGGTCACCGATGCAACGTACCCGCGCCAGACGTCGTCCACGGAGAGCCGCTCCCAGACCCCGGGCCGCTGATCGACGGCGACGTCCGAGACCTCGTGGACGGATCCGAGGAGGAAGTCCCACGGATAGGGAGCGACGAGCTCGGCAAGCTCCTGCTGACGATCGCCCACGTGGTCGACCTCGAGGCCGAGCTTCACCGGCAATCCGCGCGCCTTCGCATCGAGAACGGCGCCGACGTACGACTCGATGTCGAACGAGCATCGCTCGAGGTGGTAGGGCAGAAACCAGATCGCGCGCGTCTGCTCGAAGTAGTAGACGTGCTCGGTAAAGCCGATCTCGTCTATCCCCCGGGCACGCGCCGTCTCGACGAATCGCTCGACCGCCTCGACGGTATGCACGAGCGGCTCGTTCGCCCCCTCGAGAGGGCCACGCAGGTGCATGTGATAGTCGACGATCACGGCCCGTCCGCGAGCAACCGCTCAACCGCAGCGAGATCGGCCTCGGTTGTCACCTTGACCAGCCTGCGATCGCCCTCGACTACCTTGACGCGCCCGCCTGATGCCTCGATGAAGCCGGCGCAGTCGCTTGGGTCC
>JBBQXH010000330.1:0-3428 GCA_038209835.1 Gaiellales bacterium
AAGGACGGCGTCAAGGTCTCGAAGAGCCCGTGGGGGCCGGACGACGAGATCGGGCGGCTGAACTGGCTCACGTCGGACTCGGTGAAGACGATCCTGAACGGGCTCGACGGCCACAAGGTCTTCGATCTGAACGTCGACTACTTCATCGGGATGCCCTCGTGGACGGCGGCCGGCGACCCGCGGTTCGACATCTGGATGACGCACACGCCGCAGGGATCTGTTCAGGACAACCTCTCCGGCGTTGGCGCTGCGATTCACGAGAAGTACAGCTACTGCGGTGACTCGATGTCCCTCTACACGCACTGCGGGACCCATATCGACACGCTGAACCACCTGGGCCACTGGGGCTGCTTCTGGAACGGCTGGACGGCCGACGAGAAGCTCGGCTCGCGCCACTGGACGGTCGGCGGCACCGACAAGTACCCGCCGATCATGGCGCGCGGCGTCATGCTCGACGTTGCCGGACTGCACGGGGTCGACTGCCTGGACGACGGACACGCCGTGACCCCGAAGGAGCTTCAGGACTGCGTCAAGAAGCAGGGGGTCGAGTTGCGCCGCGGCGATGTCGTTTGCGTTCGGATGGGGCGCATGACGAAGTGGCCGGACTTCGACGGGTACCTCAATGCACCGCCGGGCATCAACCTCGACTCGGCAAAGTGGCTCTGCGAGGAGGCCGGCGCGATGTGCATCGCCGGCGACACGATCGGCCTCGAGGTGATCCCGCACGACGTGCCGAACTCGTTCCTGCCGGTGCACGCGTATATGTTCTCGACGGCCGGGTCCCAGATCATCGAGGTGGTCTGGATGGAGGAGCTCGCGGCCGAGAAGCAGTACGAGTTCGCGTTCCTCGGCTTCCCGATGAAGATCCGGGGCGCCACCGGCGCGCCGATGCCGTCGGTTGCGGTTCCCCTGAAGTAGGGCGGACTCGTTACAGCGGGGCGAGCTGGACGCCCGGAAAGGTGTCCGGCTCGGCCTCGTATCGCTCGTAAACGCCGATCGCGATTGCGAGATCCTGCACCGCGAGGCCAGTCGAGTCGAACACGGTGATCTCGTCGGGCGAGGTTCGGCCGGGCTCGGCGCCGGAGAGTATTCGTCCGAGTTCGGCCACGTCCGTCCGGGCAAGCCGCCTGTCGTAGACCGCGCGCCCGATGTCGCCGTTGTGGCTCGCCTGCTCCCACTCGTCGCAGACGATCCGTACGCGCAGCAACTCGTCGAGGTCGATCTCCGCCTTGCCCGGCCCGTCGGCTCCCATCAGGCTCACGTGCTGACCCGCCTCGAGCGTGCGGTGGCGAACGACCGTCTCGCGGCCCGGCGTGACGGTGACGACGACATCGCAGGCCAGCGCCTCGCCGGCATCGGCCGCGACCGTTGCTGCTCCCGCGAGCTCCGCGGCCACGTCGTCCGCAGCGGCACGGGAGGCGTCGAACAGGACGACCTCGTGTCCGCGGGCCGCAAGTGTCCGTGCAACCGCCCGCCCGTTGACGCCGCAGCCGATGACGGCGGCTCGTGGGAAACCGGGAACAGCGAGCGTCTCGGCTGCGAGAACCGCGGCGGCCCCGGTTCGCAGCGAGGTGACTGCGCCGGCGTCGAGGAGCGCCCGAAGCTCCCCGGTCGTCGCGTCCGAGAGGATGACGACGCCGGTCACGGTCGGAAGCCCTCGTCGCGGGTTGCCCGGGAACGATGTCACCCACTTCAGGACGGCGTAGCCGGCGCCGGCCGCGGGCATGGCCCGGAAGTCGCCGTCCGGCGGTGCCTCGACGTAGACCTTGGACGGCATCTGCCAGGCTCCGCGCGCGTGCTCGACGAACGCCGTCCGGACAGCCTCCACCGCCTCGGACGGCGAGATCGCGGCGGCCACCATCGATCCGGAGAAGACCGGAACGCTCAGCGCTACTCCTCAGGCCGGCGAAGCGCTTCTGCGTAGCGCTCGAAGGCGCGCTGACGGGCTTGCGAGTCTTCGACGAGCGCCTCGAGCTCCGCGATCTTCGTCTCGAACCGCGCGCGGGCATCCTCGGGGGGGTGCTCGCATGCGAACCCAATCCGGCGGAGCGTCGCCACGTCCTCGGGAGGCATGTGACCAAAGGCCTTCTCATCGGCGCGCCACGCCTCGGCATCCCGCATGATCGGCTCGAGCTGGCGAGTGAGCGCCTCTTCACGCTCGCGCTCGAACTCGAGTGAATCGACCGCCTCCTGGAGCCGTCTCGCGACGGCGATCTCTTCGCGGTTCATGTCTCGAAGATATCGAGCGGAAGCGTCGCGGTGACGGTTGGGTTCGGGACGTCGACGACCTGTGCGATCCGGAGATCGACGGCAGCGCTCGCGAGGGCATAGGCCGCAACCCTGGTCAGTCCTCGTGTCGCCTCGAGGTAGTCGAGCATCTCGCGAAGCGCATTCCGAGCCGCAAGCGTGAGATCCATCGGCTCGTTCGTTCCGTCCGCAGCGATTGGCATCCCCATCGTGACGAACGATCGACGCTCCGGGCGGCTCGGCGTCTCGGCCGTCGGGAAGCGGGGAATCCATGCTGGATTTCGGTGGAGGTGGATACGCACGGCGGCCGCGCCGGCGACCTCGATTGCCGTGCCACACACCTCGCCGTCTCCCTGGGCGAAGTGGAGGTCGCCGATCGAGAAGAGCGCTCCATCGACCGAGACCGGGAAGAAGACCCGGCTTCCTGCGACGAGCTGGCGGACGTCGATGTTGCCGCCGGTCTCTCGCGGAGGAATCGTCCTCAGGCCCGATGCGGCGGTCTGAGGCACCGCCCGGTCGGGCAGGTCGTCGGCGACAGGCCCGCCGCGCTCCCTGAGCTCGTCCTCTCGTCTGCGCATCGCGGCCATGAGCGCGTGGGACGGCGCGACGCCCGCAACGCCCGGGAACATCGCAGCCGGGACGGCGACTCCGGGGAGCTCGCTCGCCACGGCCTTCCCGTTCTCGATCTCCCAGACGACGAGATACGGATCGGGGAACTCGTCAGTGAGGAAACCGAAGCCCGGGATGACGGCGCTTACGCCGACCTCGGCCGACTCGAACGCGAGGAGCTCGACTTCGAGTAGATCTCCGGGGCGGGCGCCCTCGATTGCGATCGGCCCGGTCAGCGGGTGCCCGAGCCCGAGATCGAGCCCAAAGACGTCCGCGGCGACCGAGCCTCGGCCGAGTTGACCGTCGAGTCCATCCCGGGTCTCGATCGTGATCTCGTCTCCCGCCTGAACCGTCGCGATCGGCTCGATGTCCGGATGCCAGCGGTTGTGTCCTGTCTGCGGCTCGGCGGCGAGCGGCCTGGTCCTGTCGACGGCGATCCGCACCCCCGCCACCTGTCAAACCGCATGGCCCCACGCGACGCGCCGCGGACGCGCCCGCAGGGCGCCTGGACGCGACGGGCCGTCGCCCCCGCTCGGGCTCGACACACCCGTGCGGCGCGGGTGTGTCAGGCG
>JBBQXH010000331.1:0-3421 GCA_038209835.1 Gaiellales bacterium
GGACGATCTCGACACGGCTGTCCATGAGCTGATGGACGATGTTCCCGCCGGCGAGGCTCGGGACAGGCTGCAGGCGGCTCTCGACCTCTCGCTCCGGATGAACCCCCTGACCCCCGACCACCATTTCTTCATCGACCAGGGGACGAACGCACGGCTCCGGCTCGTGGCCGTTGCCATCGGCAGGCGGCTCGTGGAGGAGGGGGTGGTCGACGACCCCGAGGACGTGCTGTTTCTCCGCTACAACGAGCTGCGGCTCCTGACAGCGAGCCCTGAGGCGCTCGATGCACGGTCGATCGTCTCTGCTCGTCGTGACGAGCGGGAGGCATCGTTCGCAATCCGGCCGCCCGACTGGGTCGGCACCGCGACGGAATCGCAACTCGCCTTCCCCTATTACACGCTGTGGGGCTTCCCGGAGAAGTTCTATCGCGAGCCGCCCTCGTCGGCTGATGTGATCTCCGGTCTCGGCGCTTCGCCCGGGATCTCGGAGGGCGTCGCCCGATACGTTTCCTCGCTCGAGGAGTTCGACCAGGTGAAGGACGGCGAGATCCTCGTCTGCCAGATGACGAACCCGGCCTGGGTCGTCCTCTTCACGAAGATCGCCGGGCTTGTAACCGACGCGGGAGGGGTCGCCTCCCATCCAGCCGTCGTGTCGCGCGAGTTCGGGATCCCCGCGGTCGTCGGGACGTCAACCGCGACCGAGCGGATCAACACGGGCGACCGGCTACGGGTCAACGGCTCGACCGGCGTCGTGGAGATTCTCACATGAGTGGTTTGGCGCCTTTTGGGCGCACATCCGGCACGATTCGCGTGCCATCCGCGCGCTTCTGCTCGATACGCTTTAGCTGGGAGGAGGCACGCGGGAGGCCCCCGCGCCTGGGGGGCGCAAGATGAGCACCGTCACGCGAACGGTTCTCCGCGAGCAGGTCAAGGAGCTCCTGCTCGAGCGAATCCTGTCGGGTGAGTACCGGCCGGGCGATCGCCTCGTCGAGACTCGCATCGCACAGGAGCTGGGGACGAGCCAGGCGCCGGTCCGTGAAGCGCTGCGCGACCTCGAGGTGTTGCGGTTCGTCGAGTCCGAGCCGTTTCGGGGCTCGCGGGTGCGGGCCGTCTCCGAGGAGGAGCTCGCCGAGATCTATCCCGTCCGAGCCGCGGTCGAGGAGCTTGCGGCGCGCGAGGCGGCGACTCGTCTCGACGGCCAGGTCGGCCCGCTCGAGAAAGAGCTCGGAGCCATGCGACGCGCGGCGGACGAGGGCGACCTCCACGCACTCGTCGAGCATGACGTGCGGTTCCATCGCATCATCGTCGAGTCGTCCGAGAATCGGATTCTCCTCGACGTCTGGACTTCGCTGCGCGTCGAGGCGCGTACGATCATCACCGCTCTCAAGACAGGTATCGACCACCACGAGCTCGCCGGCACGCACGAGCCCGTCCTCGCGGCGCTCGCCGAGCGTGACCCCGAGCGGGCGAGCCTGGCAATGCGCCGGCACATCGAGGAGTTCGGTGAGCTCGTTCTCAGAGGAGGCACCCCGTGACCCGGCTCGTCGATCTGTCCATGCCTGTCCATCGCGACATGCTCACGTTCCCGCGCGTCCCGCCGCCGACGCTCATCATGTATGAGAGCTGGCAGGAGTTTGCCGAGCGGATCGGCGCTGCCGAGCACGGCGCCGACTGGCTCACCGCGAGCTACCTCGTGATTCAGAACGACCACGTCGGCACGCATTGCGACGCGGTCAAGCACCTCCGCGGCCCCGACGCGCCCGGCGTCGAGGGGATCCCGCTCGAGTACTGCTTCTCGGACGGCGTCCGCCTCGACTTCACCGACCGCGAGTCCGGCTACCGCATCACGGTCGCTGACATCGACGAGGCGCTCGAGCGGATCGGCTACACGTTGAAGGAGCGGGACATCGTCCTCATCCACACCGGGGCTGGTGCCTACAACACCGAGGAGCGCTACCGGACCGATCACTGCGGCATGACCGCCGAGGCAACACGCCACCTCATCGCCCATGGTGTCAGGCTGATGGGGATCGACGCGATCACCTTCGACCCCCCGGTGTGGGCGATGTTCGAAGGGAAGCACTTCTGGGAGGCGCACCGCGTGATGATGGACGAGGACTACTGGCACCTCGAGAACCTCATGAACCTGGATCAGCTTCCGACTCACGGCTTCAAGCTCTCGGTCTTCCCGATCAAGTGGCTCGGGACGACCGCAGCGCCCGTGCGGGCGGTCGCCATCGTCGACGACTGATGGCCGAGGTCACCCTCGTCTGGTTCGACGAAGCCGCGTGCGCGGACGTCGGCGTGGCGGGCGGGAAGGGTGCGAGCCTCGCCGCGATGACCGCCGCGGGCTTGCCGGTGCCGTCCGGCTTCGTGATCCCTGCCGGAATCCTCGAGCGCTCGGTCGACTCGGCGCGGCTGCGCGATCTCGCGGTCGCCCGCGCGCACGACGAGGCGCACGCTGCCGTCCTTGCGGCTGAGCCCCCGAGGCGGGAGATCTCCGAGGCGTACGAGCGTCTCGGGGGAGGGCGGGTCGCCGTTCGCTCGTCGGCGACGGCTGAGGACTCGGAAGCGGCGAGCTTCGCCGGGCAGCAGGAGACCTATCTCGACGTCGAAGGTGCCGACGCCGTCTGTGCCCGGGTCGTCGAGTGCTGGGCCTCCTTCTTCAGCGAGCGGGCGATCTTCTACCGCGGCCACAAGGGCTCACTCGAGGACCTCGGGATGGCCGTCGTCGTTCAGAAGATGGTCGACGCCGACAAGGCCGGAGTTCTCTTCACCGTCGATCCCGTGCAGCGCCGACGCGATCAGATGATCGTCGAGGCCGTGCGCGGCCTCGGCGAGCAGGTCGTCTCAGGTGAAGTGACGCCGGATCATTACGTGACCGATCGCTCGGGCACGGTGAAGCGCTCGAACATCGTCAGCGGTGGGGTGCTCGAGGACGGTGAGCTCGTGGCGCTCGCCGAGCTCGGCCGGCGGCTCGAAGACCACTTCGGCGGGCCACAGGACATCGAGTGGGCGATCCAGGGTGGCCAGATCTATCTCCTCCAGTCGCGGCCGGTGACCACGCTATGAGCGGGCACGTCGAGGCGGCGCAGGCCTGGATCGAGCCGTACTGGAACTCTCGGCACCTCGAGCGGACACGGGACTGGCTCCTCGTGCTCGATCCGGAGGCGGGCGAGGCGCTCGTCCTGGCGGCGCTGACGCACGACATGGAACGGCATTTCCCGGGCGGTCCGTCCATGGACCCGGCGACGATGACGCCCGACGATGCCGTCTACAGAAAAGCGCACTCGGAGCGGTCGGCGCGAATCGTCTCGGACTGGCTCCGCGAGCGAGGCGCCGAGGCCGATCTCGTCGCCGAGGTCGATCGCCTGGTACTCACCCATGAGATCGGCGGCCACCCGGACGAGAACATCCTCCAGGC
>JBBQXH010000332.1:0-3419 GCA_038209835.1 Gaiellales bacterium
AGGATCGGAGCGAGTTTCTTCCAGCCTTCGGTGCGAATGAACTCGAGTCGCTTGAAGTCGACCGCGCTCATCGCGAGACCCGCGTCCATGAGCGACACGACACTCGGATCCATACGGTCTCGGAACTCCTCGAGCACGTCACCGAAGATCGCCGCGAGATACACACCCCAGTGGGCAAGCCATGCGTCGGCAAGGTCGCCCTTCCAGCCCAGGTCGACCTCGGTGACTTCAGCGCCGGCATCGGCTAGTGCCGCGGCGGCGGATCGTACGGCCGCTTCCACCTCGGGGTCGACGGCGTAGCAGCCGAGGTCGACGTCGAGCGCCAGCTTCATCCCCTCGACCGACGAGTCGAGCTCTCCCGAGAGATCGAGCGGCGGCGCAAGCGACATGATGTCGCGGTCGTCGGGCCCCTGAGTGACGGAGAGAAAGAGGCGGGCATCGGCGATCGTGCGGGCCAGCGGCCCGAAGTGATGGATCGTGTCGAACTGCGTCGGCAGGAAGTCGAGTGGGATCCTGCCGAAGCTCGGCTTCAACCCGACGAGCCCACAGAAGGACGCCGGGATCCGCACGGAGCCGCCCATGTCGGTTCCCTCGGCGAGGGGAACGCATCCGGATGCGACCGCCGCACCGGATCCGCCCGACGATCCCCCCGGCGTGCGATCCGGGTTCCACGGGTTCCGGGTGATTCCCCACAGAGGGCTGCGCGTGAAGCTCGAGTAGGCGAACTCGGGTGTCGTCGTCTTCCCGACCATGATCGCGCCGGCGCCGAGGAGCTTGTCGACGAGAAGAGCACTCTCCTCCGGAACGTAATGCTCGAAGGCGTACGAGCCCATGGTCGTCCGCTTGCCCTTCGTCGGCGTGATGTCCTTGATGGCGATCGGAATACCGTGAAGCGGCCCGAGCTCCGAGCCGGCGCTGACAGCGCGCTCCGCAGCGCGGGCGAACTCGATCGCCTCGTCCGGATAGACGAAGCAGAAGCAGTTGAGGATCGGGTTGACCTCCTCGATGCGCTCGAGGCTGTTCTCGACAAGCTCGACCGGCGACAGCTCGCGTTCGCGCACGAGCCGAACGAGTTCTGTGGTCGGCGTGTAGCAGAGGTCGAGATCGGCCAATGTGAGGCCTGTTCTACCGCTTTCCGCGCCGCCAGGCCTCAAGTCGCGCCCGCACCTCGGGATCGAGCACGTCTTCGATGCGCGACCAGTCGGGGCCTCCCCGCCATCGCTCCGGCGTCTCCCGCTCCAGCTCCCGGGCGAAGAGGCGGGAGGAAAGCCGCTGTACGGTCGGTCCGGCCGTCTCCCGGATCGCCGCGTCCGATGAGACGACGGCCACCCGCTCCGACGTCCGCGCGCCTGCCGCGAGGCGCTCTATGACCTCGTCCGCGTGCGCAGCGAAGCGCACCTCCAGCGGGCCGAGATGCCGGCCCTCCCCCACCCCGTCGAAGACGACGACGCCTCGAGCGCCGCGGATAGCCACGAATCCGGCCAGCCTGTCCACGAGCTCGTCGCGCGAGTCGATGGCGCCGGCGTGGAGCAGGTTGTAGCCGTCGAAGAGATACAGGCTCGGCTCAGGCACTGGGCCGGCTCAGGAACCGGCCCGGCGCTGACGCGCAGCCTCGAAGAGAACGATGCCACAGGCAACGCTGACATTCAGCGACTCCACGGTTCCGGCGAGGGGAATCGTGATCGCGTCATCGCAGGCGCGGCGCACCCCCGGACGGAGGCCGGACCCTTCGGCCCCGAAGACGAGTACTGAGCCTTCGACGAGATCCGCCGACCAAACCGCCGTCGAGGCACCCTGCTCCGCAGCCCAGACCCAGAGATCGCCGCGCTTGACCTCGTTGAGATACCGCGAGAGGTTGACCACGACAGCGACCGGAAGATGCTCCACCGCACCCGCCGATGCCCTGCAAACGGCGGCCGTGACGCGCGCCGCCCCGCGCTCGGGAACGACGACGCCACTGGCCCCAGCGCCTTCAGCACTGCGACAGACCGCACCGAGGTTCTGCGGATCCGTGACCCCGTCGAGGCATACGAGAAGCGGACGCTCTCCGGTGGCCAACTCGTAGGCATCGCCGTAGCGATACGGCTCGCAGAACGCAAGGACACCCTGGTGGTCCCTCGTGCCAGCCTCGGCCGTCAGCGCACCCTCGGCACGGATCTGAACGCGAAGCCCGCTCATGTCGCGCAGCCAGGGCTCGGCCACGAGCGCCCGCTCGCTCGCGTGAAGCTCGAAGACCTCGCGCCTCCCGGCCCGGACGGCCTCGCGAACGGGGTGGCGTCCGTAGACGAGCTCGTGCACAACCGTCACGAGGCCGGTACCAGTCTGTACCCGGGCTCCTCGGCGACGTCGCGGACATCCCAGCCGCGCGCCGCCAGCTCGTCGCGAAGTCTGTCGGCCTCAGCGAAGTCCCGTGCCTTTCGCGCCTCCTGCCGCTCCCGCGCGAGGCCGTGCACCTCTTCCGATATGTGAATGACTTCTTCGAGCTCTATCCCAAACGCATCAAGCCCCTTCCGCAGGAGATCGGTCTGTCCCGCTGCCGCCCATTCATGAAGAATGGCAAGTGCGTCCGGGGTATTGAAGTCATTTTCGAGAACTCCGACGAAGTCGTTCCACTCTCGTGACGGTTCGGCCTCCCCGACGTCCCACAGGAGCCGATTTCGCAGGCTCCGCACCTGCGTTTCGGCCGCCGCGAGCGTCTCGTCCGAGAAGTCGACGGGCTTCCGCCAGTGCGCAGTCATGAAGAACAGGAGAAGCGCGTCGCGTCCCCAGCGCTCGACGGCCTCGCGCAGAGCAATGACATTGCCGACCGACTTCGACATCTTCTCGCCCATGAACTGGAGCATCCCGTTGTGCATCCAAATCCGCGCGAACTCGCGGCCCGCACCACGCGACTGGGCCAGCTCGTTCTCGTGGTGGGGGAAGACGAGATCGAGCCCACCACCGTGAATCTCGAATGCGGGACCGAGAAACTCCTCGGCCATCGCTGAGCACTCGATGTGCCACCCGGGCCGACCGCGACCCCACGGCGACTCCCACCAGGTGTCCTCGCCGGGTTTCGTCGCTTTCCAAAGCGCGAAGTCCCGTGGGTCGCCCTTCAGCGGGTTCGGCTCCTGCTCCTCCACTTGGTCGGGCCGCTGACCCGACAGGCTCCCGTAGTCCTCGAAGCGCGCCACGCGGAAGTACACATCGCCGTCGACCTCGTACGCCAGGCCGCGCTCGATCAGCTCGTCGATGAGCGCGACGATCCGCCCGATCGCCTCCGATGCCTTCGGCTCGTAGTCCGGACGCCCGAGCCCTAGCAGGCCGGTGTCCTCGAGATACCATTCCGATGCCTGCGCCGCGAGCTCCCCGCTCGACATCCGGAGCTTCGCCGCGGCGTCGTAGATCTTGTCGTTGATGTCGGTGATGTTCTCGACGAG
>JBBQXH010000333.1:0-3415 GCA_038209835.1 Gaiellales bacterium
CTTTGAAGAGCGGGTTACGGGCGAGCGCCGTTCCGGGCATCGGCGTCATCCTAGAGGCTTGATGTGGAATGGGCGTGGGTCTGGGGAGCCGTCTGCACCAAGGAGCGTGGTCGACTCGATCGGTGGCAAGGCTGGTGGCCTTGGTGCCGACCGAGGCGGCCGCGATCCGCCGTGTGCAGGCCCTCATCCAGACGTGCGGTCATTCCACATCAAGCCTCTAATAGCCATCCATTCACGCAGATCGAGGAGACCATGAACTTCGCCATCCAGACGGAGGAGCTCGACGGAAACGCGGCGGTGATCTCGCTCACGGGCGAGGTCGACCTCTACACGGCTCCCGAACTGAAGACCGAGCTGATTCGTGTCATCGACGCCGGCAGAAGCCAGGTCGTCGTCGACATGACGGACACGACGTTCATCGACTCGACCACCCTCGGTGTGCTCGTGAGCGGGATCAAGCGCCTGCGGCCGACCGGCGGCCGGCTCGCCCTCGTGATCGTCGACCGGAACATCCTGAAGATCTTCGAGATCACAGGGCTCGACAGGGTCTTCTCGATCTTCGACACCACCCAGGACGCGCTTGCAGCGGAGGATGAGAGAGGCGAGTAGCCAGCCGGTCGGTTTCGCCGGCAGCCCTGGTGGGTAATTCCCTCCTGCAACGTCGAAGGAGGAACAGATGAAGATTTTCAAGAAGCGCTACGCGCTTCTGGGTTGGGCCACATGGCGGCTCGGGAAGCGGCGCATCAAACGGCAGATCGGTCGGGCGTGAGCATTTCCGCCAAGAATTCGACCTGGTATCTACGTGTCAAGACGTTCTCCGAGGAATACCTTGTCGATGTCGATCCGGACGCCGCCGCTGCACAGTCAGCGCTCGAAGATGCCAAACGTCGGATGCGCGAAACCGGGGCCGTAACCGTCGGGCGGGCTCTCGTCGTCAGCGCGAGTGACATCGAGTCGATTGCGATCCAGGACGCGAGCGCGGCTCCTGCTGAGGATGGCTGATCAAGTGACGGCCGGTTCCGCTCGCTGACATGGCGAACCTCCCGGAAACGCTCGATCGAGATGCGCACATCGAGCTCTCCGGTCGTCGCTTGGACGTATGGTCCAGGCGAATCGGCATCCTCATCTTCACGGCTTCGTTTTTGTCGGGCTGGCGAACGTCTTCGGCCAGCGGCCGTCGAGCATGTCAGCCGCGACGCACACCGCAACGCTCCAACTTCACGCGCCGGGGGCGTTGCGAAGCGGCCTGATCTACGAGGCGCGATTTCGCATCGAAGCCCACCGCACGCTCGATTCACCGAAGCTCGTTCTCGAGCAAGGATGGTTCGACGCGATCACGCTGAACTCGATCGAGCCCGATCCGGCAGAACAGTCCGAGAGCGACGGGCGGATCATCTACAGCTACGACGCCATACCAGCCGGCGAGACCCTCGTTGTGCGCCTGCAACTCCAGGTGAACCCGACTGCGATAGGACCACGCTCTCAGGACGTCTCGGCCTGTCGTCCTCGTCGAGAATGGAAAGCCACTCGCGCGGAACCTCTCACGTGAGCGAATCACCCTCGAGGAGCTCGCATCTGCGGCCCGGCTCCAACAGATCGACTCGATCGACACAGTCCGGTGGGCGGTGCTCGAGACCGGTGGATCCATCAGCTTCATCCCGAAGGAGAGCAGTTCGGGTTAGCTCGCAGCGCGTACGGGTGGTTGGTAGCCAGAACGTTGGACACCACCACCTCGGAGAAGACTCACGTCCCGCCCGATGTGCAGGGAGGCTCCGAATCCGCTCGCTGGCGCACCAAACGCTCGCTGGCACCCCGTTAGCGCGAAGGGTTCTTGGTCGGAGCCTGGAGCTCGACCGAGGCCGGCTCGCCGCGCCTGAGTTCCCGACTGCGCTCTGCCTCGGCGTTGACCTCGGCCCCGAGTAGCAGCACGATCCCGGAAAGCCAGAGCCAGGTGAGCATGACAATGACTGCCGCCAGCGACCCCCAGGACTTGTTGTATGAGCCGAATCTCGAGACATAGACGGCGAACAGACCGGAGGCCGCGAGCCAGAGAATGACGGCGAGCACGGCCCCCGGCGTGACGAACCGCCAGCGCGGATGATCGACGTCCGGTCCCAGGTGAAGGAGGCCGGCAAACACCACGAGGAGCCCGACGAGGAGAATCGGCCACTGGGCTGTCCACCAGACCCAGCCTACGACACTCTCCATGCCAACCGCGTCCCCCACCCAGGTGGAGGCGTAGGGCCCGAGCACGAGGAGCCCGAACGTGAGGACGAACGCGACGACGACGAGCAGCAGCATCCCGAGGGCCGCGATCCGGAGGCGGACGAAGCCTCGGCTCTCGTCCCGGTCGTAGGCTCGGTTGAGCGCCCGCGTGAGCGCGGCCATCGCACCCGATGCCGTCCAGATCGCGAGCACAATTCCGACGATCACCATGGCAAGGCTTCCGGCACTGTTCTCGGTCAGCCGGGTGAGACTGTCATTCAGCAGGGTCACGGTTTCCTCGGGCACGGCCGTCCCGATCCGATCGAGAATCGTGTTAATCGCTGAATCGCCAGCGAGTAGTCCGAAGAGCCCGAGCGTCACGAGGACGACCGCGGGAAGGGCGAGAAAGACGTAGTAGGCGATCGCCGCGGCGGCGTCGGTGATGCCGTGGTTGAGCGCTTCCTTCGCCGCCCTAACGAGGATGGCGACGCGGTCACGGCCCGAAAGATCCGAGAGCCCGGGGTCGGTCAGGCGGGGCTCACCCAGCTCTGGCTGTGGCCCTGTCTTCTCGGTCTCGCTCTGCGAGCTCATCTGATGAAGAATGGGGGCCGGGGCAAACCCCGGCGGTACCCGGCCCCCACCTCGTCAATCCGCGATCTAACCGCGGTCGTCCATGTTGCGGTACCCGAGCCCGCCTTCGCCGTAGTACGAGCCGATCTCGCCGCGGTACCGCTCGTCGTTGAAGAATGCGTCGTCGTACTCGGGCGCATCCTTGATCTGATCCTTCGTGCGCTCGACGTACACCTTCTCCTCGTTCGCGTCGACGCGCTCGATGACGCCGACTGGCAGCATCACCTTCTTGCCGAAGATCCAGGGGCCGGTATCCACCACGATCCGGCTCGCGCCGACCTCGTTCGAAGCATTATCGATCTTGCCGATCGAGCCGTCGACGGCCTCGACGCCGTAACCGGTGATGTCGGTGCCGCTCCATGAATCGTCCTTGTAATCCCAGACGCTCTTGACCTGCATGGCTCTCCTTTCGGTGAGGGACATCCTGACTATTCCCCGAAACCGGGAAGGAGTAACGCGACTAAGAGCCTATCCCGGTAGGAAGGGTCCTCGGCCCGGGTGGCGAAGTCCGATCTCGTTGAGAAACTTCGCGAGGGAGGATGATGATGGGTCTTGTCCGCAGAGATGACGGGTGGCGGAT
>JBBQXH010000334.1:0-3391 GCA_038209835.1 Gaiellales bacterium
ACCGCGCCGTTTGGCGGCGTCGGGATCTCCGGAATCGGTCGCGAGGGCGGAAACTACGCGCTCGACTTCTACTCCGACCTGAAGACGCTCCAGGTCCTGGAGGGAACGACCTCGTAGAGGCGTCCCATATCCGGGGTCAGGTCACGCAGAACGGGAGGGACTCAGATGAACGTGAAGCGCTTGGCCTGGCTCGGAACTCGCACCGCTGCCGTCGCGGAGACGACCGCCTTCTTCCGAGAAACGCTCGGCATCCCGCTCGTGTACGAAGAGCCCGGCTTCGCGATGCTGAAGCTTCCCGGCGCGGATTACGACTTCGTCGAAGTCTTCGGCTCCGATGATCCCGATGCTGCCTTCTACACGACAGGTCCTGTGGTGGGGCTCTTGGTGGACGACGTCGCAAGCGCTCGTGAGGAGCTCGAGAGCGCCGGGATCGAGTTGCTCGAGCCCACAGTCTGGGCTCAGGACGACTCGATCCTCTCGAAGACCATGGGGGCCGAGGGCGCCGCCGGGTACGGCTGGTTTCACTTCCGGGGTCCTGACGGCAACGTCTACTGCTGCCTCCAGGGATCCACGGCAACCGGCGGCTGACGCCGAGCCAGGTGGACTAGTAGGACCTCTGAGGGTCAGAGCTTGCATTCACGCATACGCGAGCGCGACGAGGTGGTTTAGTGTCAGCTCGTGAGGCTCGAGGGAAAGGCAGCAATCGTGACGGGGGGCGGCACCGGAATCGGCGCCGCCATCGCGCGGCGATTCCGCGCTGAGGGCGCATCGGTCGTCGTGACCGGCCGCCGGGCAGAGCCGCTCGAGCTTATCGCCTCCGAGACGGGTGCGATCGCGTGTCCGGGAGATGCCGCCGAACCGGCGGACATCCGGCGGGCGGTCGAGCTCGCGCTGGAACGGTACGGGAGCCTCGACGTGCTCGTTGCGAACGCCGGCGGCGAGGGAGGCGGTCCGGCGCTCGACGCCGGGGACGAGACGTGGCGGGCAGGCATGCGCGCAAACCTCGACTCGGCGTTCGTCAGCGCGCGCGGGGCGCTCCCCTCCCTGATCGCATCCGGGGGAGCCATCGTCATCGTCTCCTCGGTCGCAGGGCTGATCGCGGGCCCCCAGATGGCCGGCTACACCACGGCGAAGCACGCCCTCATCGGCCTCACTCGCTCGCTCGCGGTCGACTATGGCCCACAGGGCGTGCGCGTCAACGCGCTTTGCCCCGGCTGGGTCCGAACGCCGATGAGCGAGCGCGAGATGGACGAGCTCGGCTCGCACAGAGGGCTGACGCAAGAGGAGGCGTTCGGCCTCGTCACCCGTGACCTGCCGCTCCGACGTGCGGCGGACCCCTCGGAGATCGCCGCGGTCTGCCTCTTCCTCGCCTCCAAAGAGGCGTCGTTCGTCACGGGAGCGGTGATCGTCGCCGACGGCGGCTCAACCGCCCTCGATGTCGGAACGATCGCGTTCGCGTAGTCCTCGGAGTCGTCAGGCTGGAAAGCCGGGCGGGCCGCCGACGATCGGGGGGGCCAAGACCGGGCGGGCTGCGGCGAGTCCTTCGAGCACCGCGGGAAGCTCGAGCGCACGCTCGAGGGCGTCCTGGTCGAGTCCGCTCGCGGTCGAGATGTCGTTCGACTCGAGCAGTATCGCTCCGGGCTCGAGCGCTTCTGCAGCCTGAGCCGGGAGGGTCACCTGGAAGTTCTCGTCCAGGCGGGCGTGCCACGCGCTGAGGTACGGATACGGGTTGATTACGCCGTCGTATCCGAGCCCGAGCAACGCCTTTGGATGAATCTCGAAGTGCAGGTGGTACGGGGTGCCGGCAGCGTCGCCCGTGTCTCCGACGAAGCCGATCACATCGCCGGCCCGGACCCGCGCGCCGTCGACCGCGAGCGGCGAGTACGCGGAGAGGTGTGCGTAGTAGTACTCATTCCCCTGCGTGTCGCGCAGCCAGAGCCGCTGCCCGCCGAGATGGTTCCAGCCGACGGAGAACAGCGTGCCGTCCGAGACCGCCAGGATCGGCGCACCGAGCGGAGCGAAGATGTCGTTGCCGTGATGCCAGACCGTGTCAGCACGCGGCGCGCCGAAGTCATCCGAGAACGAAACCTGCCCGTAGACGGGGAACACGTAGCCCGCGCCGGTGATATCCGGCTTGACGTTTGCGGGCGGGTTGCGCACGATCGCCGGCTGTTGAGGGTTGGCGCCGGGCGCGAGCGGCCTGGGATCCCTCCCGGATTGGCCCTGGCTTCCGCCGCCTCCCTGGTTGCCGCCTCCACCTTCGGACGACCCCGAACTGCCTGAGCCTCCGCCATCGTCTGTCCCCCCACCCGCTTCGTTCGCGGGCGGCGGGGCCTCGGCTGCCGCCTCCGCATAGCCGACGAGGATCTCCGAGCCGGCGGGCAATCCGCCGTGATCGGCGGTGACGTAGACGTGAATGCCGGTCACGAAGCCGCGATAGCCGGGCCCGGGTCCGTCACCCTCTTGCACCGCCTGCTCGAGCGCAACTGCGTACCCCCAGTTGCCGAGATCGACTCTCGTGTTCGGGCCGACGGCGATTCCGTTGCCCTCGACGGCCAGGCCCGCAACGGACGATCCCGAGAGGTCGCCCGAGGCGCCGGAGCTCTCGGCATCCGCCTGTGCGGCGAGTGAGATCGTCTGGATGTTGATCTCTCCGCCGAAGAGCGACACGCGACCCACGGACGCCGATGCGCTCGCGTGGGCCGCAGCGCCGGGTCCCGTCTTCGCGCTCGAGGATGCCGATTCAACGGTGACGATGCTGCCGTCACCGGGGTAGGCGAAGCCCGAGGCGGAGGCCGAAGCGGAGGGAGGCGCCGACGCGTAGCCGGCCGTCGCTCCGTCACTCCCGGCCACCTTCACGACCACCGAGAACGCGGAGGCCGACGCCTGGGAGCCGTTCGCGGCGGGAGCAACGCCTGCGACGAACCAGACGGCAAGACCCGCAATAAGCGCGACGAGGACACGACCGGACACAGTCGGAGGGTAGCGACTCGGTCGCCCGGCGGGAATGGGGCACTACTATCCCTTCGCGAGAAGAAACCAGCAGAAAGGACGACGCTCGATGTCTGAGGCCAACGCGGAGACCCTGTCCCTGATCGAGGGGCTCGTGAAGGAGAATCGGACGTTCCCCCCGCCGGACGATCTGCGCAGGACCGCGGTGATTGCCGACGACACCGTCTACCGCGAGGCTGAGGATGACCCTGAGGCATTCTGGGCACGGCTCGCGGACGAATTCGTCAGCTGGTACCGAAAGCCGACCAAGGGGCTCGAATGGACCCCGCCGCACTGCGCGTGGTTCGCAGACGGTGAGCTGAACGTCTCGTTCAACTGCCTCGACAGGCACGTCGAGGCACGGCACGGCTCCAAAGTTGCCTACCACTGGGTCGGTGAG